>NZ_JBWKFL010000005.1:0-61969 GCF_056434305.1 Streptomyces sp. NPDC044061
CCCGATCTTCGACCTCGTCGACTACGGCGTCGTCGGCGACCTCTTCGACGTCGTCCCGCAGCTCACCGAGGAGATCAAGACCCGCAAGGGCTGAGTTCCCCTCTCGCTGTACGAGGCCCCCGTGACCGACGCGGTCACGGGGGCCTCGGTGCATCCTGGATGCGTCCCGGCAGGTGTTGACCGGCGGGAACCACCCCGGATAACTTCATTCTACGGATTGTTGATTCCGTACTGCGGAAAATTGGAGGGTGTGGGATGGGTCAGCAGGAGAAGGTGGCGACAAGCCTCGCGGGCGCCGTCAGCGAGGAGATCAGCGCCTCCCTCGCGCCGGTCGACGCGGAACTGGAGCGCCGCTACCCCGGCGACCCGGGCACCCGTCAGCCCGTCCACACCGTGTACGTCCCCGGTGACGCCTTCGCCGCCGACACCATCCGCTCCTGGGGCGACCGGGCCCTCGCGGCCCTCGACGAGCACGCCCCGGACGCGGCCTCGTTCGCGGCCGTCCTCGGGCTGTCCGACGACCTCGCCGAGCCGGTCCACTCCCGCGTCCGCGCCAAGCTGGAGCGCGAACCGATCGAGGACCTGCGCGTCGACTTCGAGGACGGCTACGGACCCCGCCCGGACGCCGAGGAGGACGAGGCGGCGGCCCGCGCCGCCCGTCTGATCGCCGAGGCCTTCGAGAACGGCACGGCGGCCCCGTACATGGGCATCCGCATGAAGTGCATGGAGGCCGCGGTGCGCGACCGGGGCATCCGCACCCTCGACGTCTTCCTCACCGGCCTGATGGAGGCGGGCGGCCTGCCCGAGGGGCTGGTGCTGACCCTGCCGAAGGTGACGTACCCCGAGCAGGTCAGCGCGTTCGTACGTCTCCTGGAGGCCTTCGAGAAGGCCCGCGGTCTGGAGCCGGGCCGCCTCGGCTTCGAGATCCAGATCGAGACCAGCCAGTCCATCCTCGCCACCGACGGCACCGCCACCGTCGCCCGCATGATCCAGGCCGCCGAGGGCCGCGCCACGGGCCTTCACTACGGCACCTTCGACTACAGCGCCTGCCTCGGCGTCTCCGCCGCCTACCAGGCCGGCGACCACCCCGCCGCGGACCACGCCAAGGCCGTCATGCAGGTCGCCGCCGCGGGCACCGGCGTACGCGTCTCGGACGGCTCGACCAACGTCCTGCCGGTCGGCCCGACCGCGAAGGTGCACGACGCCTGGCGCCTGCACTACGGCCTCACCCGCCGCGCCCTCTCCCGCGCCTACTACCAGGGCTGGGACATGCACCCCGGTCACATCCCGACCCGCTACGCCGCTGTCTTCGCCTTCTACCGCGAGGGCTTCGAGCAGGCGGCGGCCCGGCTCGCCCGCTACGCGAACCGCGCCGGCGGCGACGTCATGGACGAGCCCGCCACCGCCAAGGCCCTCAGCGGCTACCTGCTGCGCGGCCTGGACTGCGACGCCCTCGACATCGCCGAGGTCGCCCGGCTCAGCGGCCTGACCAGGGCCGACCTGGAGGGCTTCGCGGCGCCCCGGCGCGGCGACCTGACGGCATCCACCAAGTAGCGGACTCCGCAGGGGAGTCGGGTGGCGGGTCGGACCGGACGGCGGGAGACCGGCACACCGGCGTTCCCGTCGACGACCTCTACCGCGGAGGCGGAGAGGGCGGCGACGGCGGGGCACCGGCGCCCGGCATCCCCGTCCACCGGCCGTCGACGTACGACTCCAGTCCGGACTGCGTCACCCACCGGTGCTCCGCGAACAGCCGTGTGCCCCGCGCGCACAGAGCGGGGTCCGAGCGGGCCCGCACACTGAACTCCTCCGGGGAGACGCCGAACAGCTGCCTCAACCGGGCGGATTCCAGGAGGAGTTCGGTCAGCAGGGTGTGCTGGTCGCCGGGGTGCCTGCGGGGCACACCGGCACCGTTGTGCAGCACTCCGTGCCGGTTGACGTACACATGGGCGCCGGGTAGCACCTGACCGTCCGTCAGCTCGATGCGCACGTCCGGCGCGGGCAGCCAGGCCCGGCGGAAGTTGCCGTTGGGCAGCGGCACGCCCTCACTGGTGTCGATCGCGGACAGTTGCCGTCGGTCCAGCCAGATGACGAACAACTCGCGTACGCCGCGCGAGGACGCGACGGGCGAGGCGGAGACGTAGCCGAGACGGCTGACGTGCGCCGAGACGCCCACGTCGACCCCGCGCACCCGTGCCCGCACCATCGGCAACGGGGAGGCGATCCCGAACTCCGCCATCTTGTGCCGCAGTTGGGCCGGGCTGGCGTTGGAGCCGACCGCGAGGACCGGCGCCCGGTCGTCGTACACCAGGCGTTCGAGCGGGAACATGCGGTCACCGTGCAACAGCCCGGAATCGGGGGGCCAGGCGCCCGGATAGAGCAGCGGATGCTCGCGCGGTGCCTCGGCGAGGCCGAGTTCCTCCAGCGTGCGGCCGGTCACGGGTGTCTCACCCGGCGGGCGGCAGCTCGCCTGAGCCACGGGTGATCAGGCGGGTCGGCAGCTCGATGCGCTCCGGTGCGACGAGGCTGCCGTCCAGCTGGCGGAAGAGACGCTCGGCGGCGGTCCGGCCGAGGGCTGCCGAGTCCTGGGCGACCACCGTGACGCCCGGCTGGAGCAGATCGGCCAGCTCGATGTCGTCGAAGCCGACGAGGGCGACCGGACGGGAGTGCTCGGCGAGGACCCGGATCACCGTGACCGTCACCCGGTTGTTGCCCGTGAAGATCGCGGTGACGGGGGAGGGGCCCGAGAGCATCTCCTCGGCCGCCCGGCGCACCCGCACCGGATCCGTCGCACCGAGGGACATCCACCCGTCCTCGACCGGTATCCCGGCGTCCTCCATGGCGGCCCGGTAGCCGCGCAGCCGCTCGGCGGCGGTGTGGATGCGCGGCATGTCGCCGATGAAGCCGATCCTGCGATGACCGTGCGCGATCAGATGGGCGACGCCGTCGCGGGCGCCACCGTAGTTGTCGGACAGGACGACGTCGGCGTCGATCCTTCCGGCGGGGCGGTCCACGAACACGGTGGCCACGCCCGCCCTGATCTCCGGCTCCAGGTAGCGGTGGTCGTCACCGGCCGGGATCACCACGAGACCGTCCACCCGCCGTGCGCACAGGGCCAGCGCGAGCTCCTGCTCCCGCTCCGGGTCCTCCGCGCTGGAGCCGTTGATCAGCAGGGCGCCGTGGGCGCGGGCCACCTCCTCCACCGCGCGGCTCAGCGGGCCGTAGAAGGGATCCGCGAGGTCCTCCAGGACCAGGCCGATGCTGGCCGTACGGCCCTTGCGCAGGACGCGCGCGCTGTCGTTGCGCCGGAAGCCCAGCGCCTCGATCGCCTCCTGGACGCGGCGCTCGGTGTCCGGGGTGACGCCGGGCTCGCCGTTGACCACGCGGGACACCGTCTTCAGGCCCACTCCGGCCCGTGCCGCCACGTCCTTCATCGTCGGGCGGTTGCCGTAACGGGTGCCGGGGAGGCGCTCTGCGCGGCGGGTGGTCTCGGGCACGATGCGGTGTCCTGTCCTGTCGTCCGTGTCGTCCACTGGGGGGAGGTGCGGCGAACCATGGGGTTGTATGAGGATGTGGCGTCGAGCATAGAGCCTGGACAACGTTGTCAGATGCGCGAGAGACTGTCCACCGCTGCTCCGGCCCGCGCCCCCACCGCTCGACCGGCCTGCTTTTCTCTGGTTCTCAAGGTTCAACGGGGAGATCTGACTCTGATGCACACCGACCTCGTGGCGGCCCTGGACATCGGCGGCACCAAGATCGCCGGCGCACTGGTGGACGCTCACGGACGGATCCAGGCCCGTGCGCAGCGCGCGACGCCCGCACAGAAGGACGGCGAAACGGTCATGCGGGCCGTCGAGGAGGTGCTCGGCGACCTCGCCGGGTCATCCCTGTGGGGACGCGCCGGCTCGATCGGCATCGGCAGCGCGGGCCCGGTGGACGCCTCGGCGGGCACGGTGAGCCCGGTGAACGTGCCGGGCTGGCGCGACTTCCCGCTGGTCGAACGGGTACGCGCGGCCACCGGGGGCCTGCCGGTCGAGCTGATCGGCGACGGGGTGGCGATCACGGCGGCCGAGCACTGGCAGGGCGCCGCCCGCGGCCACGACAACGCGCTGTGCATGGTGGTCTCCACGGGGGTCGGCGGCGGCCTGGTCCTCGGCGGGCAGCTGCACCCCGGTCCCACCGGCAACGCCGGTCACATCGGGCACATCAGCGTGGACCTCGACGGAGACCCGTGCCCGTGCGGTTCACGCGGCTGCGTCGAGCGCATCGCCAGCGGCCCCAACATCGCCCGCCGGGCCCTGGAGCAGGGCTGGCGGCCGGGCCCGGGCGGGGACACCTCGGCCGCCGCGGTGGCCGCCGCCGCCCGGGAGGGCGACCCGGTCGCCGTGGCCTCCTTCGAGCGGGCCGCGCAGGCCCTGGCCGCCGGGATCGCGGCCACCGCGACCCTGGTGGAGATCGACATCGCGGTGATCGGCGGGGGCGTCGGCAAGGCCGGCGACATCCTCTTCACGCCCCTGCGCAAGGCCCTCGCCGACTACGCGACCCTCTCCTTCGTTCAGCGGCTGACCGTCACGCCCGCGCAGATGGGCACGGACGCCGGCCTGGTCGGGGCCGCCGCGGCCGCGCTGGCCCGGAGGCCGGACGCGACCGCGGCGGGGGTCTGAGGCCTCCGAAAAGGGCGTCCGGAAACCCCTGAGCATCGTTTCAGCAGCTGATCCGGGCGTCCGCCCAGTCCGCGTGGTCCGAGTCGATGCCGTCACCGCCGTCGGTGACGACGAGGCGGACCACCTGGGCGCCGGTGACATCGGCGGTGAGCGGTTGGGCGGGCTGCGCGTTGGTCAGCACGCCGGTCGAGGCGGCCCTGGTGCCGTCCGCCCAGATCTCGAAGGCGACGGTGCCCTTGGCGCCCTTCTCGTCGTCCACGCCGACCTCGGCGGTCACCTTCCCGCAGGCCTTTCCGGTGTAGAAGGAGACCTCGCTCTCCGCGTGGACCCCGAGCCCCTTGGCGTACACCGCGCCGCCCACGGTGATCGGACGGCCGTCGCCCGCGGCGCTCTCGCCGTTGCTGGTGTCACGCTCGACCGGCCCCCAGCCGCTGGTCGCCGACACCCACGGCAGGTCGCTGAGGTACGACGTCCCGGTGGGCGGCGGCAGTGCGACGGTCGCGGTCAGCGGGAGGCTTCCGGTGACGAGCTCTCCGCCGGGCGAACGGTAACTCGCCTTGAGCGAGAGGCCGTACGATCCCGTCGGCGTACCCACCGGAGCGGTCACCGTCCAGCCGGTGCGCAGGGACCTGCCCGTGGAGAGTGCGGCGGCCGTGGTCGCCGAGGCCGCGCGCACGGTCCAGCCGTCCGGGCCGGTCAGCGACACGGACACCCGGCGCATGGGCGTGCGGCCCAGATCGGTGACGGTCGTGGTCAGCGTGGCCGGGGTGCCCGCCTCCACGAACGGGCTCCCGTCCAGGCCGAGTTCGGCGGCGGGCGGGTTGGCGGCCCAGTCCGGGTCGGCGGAGACCCGCAGCAGGACCGTGCCGTGGGCCGGGACGGTGGCCGCGATGGTGCCCGCTGTGTTGTAGCCGCGGTGCTGCCACAGGTCGCGCAGAGTGTAGGCGGGGGCGGCCGGCAGACCGACGGCGCTCGCGGTGGTGGCGATCCGCTGGGCGGTGCCGGACTCGTTGAACAGGGCGACCGCGCGGCTGCCGTCCTTCATCTCCTTGGCGATCACCCAGCGCCCGCCCGCCGAGGACACCACGGTGCCCTGCTTGCCCAGCGGGTCCTGGTCGACGGCGATGACCTCCTTGTTGTCCAGGATGTCGAGGGTCGCCTGTGAGGCCTTGCGCAGATCGGTGCCGATGAGCAGCGGCGCGGCCATGACCGACCAGAGGGAGAAGTGGGAGCGGTACTCGGTGTCCGTCATGCCGCCGTTGCCCACCTCCAGCATGTCGGGGTCGTTCCAGTGCCCGGGCCCGGCGTACGGTGCGAGGGGCAGGTTCTGCTTGAGGATCGACAGCATCGAACCCCAGCTGTCGCTGATGTCACCGGTGGTCCGCCACAGATGGCCGACGTCCGAGGCCCACTCCCAGGGCTTGTTCTGGCCCCATTCGCAGATGCTGTAGACGATGGGCCGGCCGGTCGCCCGCAGCGCGTCGCGCATGGTGGTGTAGCGCTGCTTGGCGTCGACACCGAGGTTGTTGCAGTTGTCGTACTTGAGGTAGTCCACACCCCAGTCGGCGAACTGCCGTGCGTCGCTGTACTCGTGGCCGAGCGCGCCTGGGAAGCCCGCGCTGTTGCAGGTCTTGGTGCCGGCGCTGGTGTAGATGCCGAGCTTGAGGCCCTTGGAGTGGACGTAGTCCGCGACGGCCTTGATCCCGTTCGGGAAGCGGGCCGGGTCGGGCACGAGCTTGCCGTTCGCGTCCCTGGCGGGCAGGGCCCAGCAGTCGTCCAGGTTCACGTACTGGTAGCCGGCGTCCTTCAGTCCCTTGTCCACGAAGAGGTCCGCGATCCCCTTGACCATGGCCTCGTCGAAGTCGGCGCGGCAGTGCGTGGAGTTCCAGTTGTTGAACCCCATGGGCGGGGTGAGGGCGAGGCCGTCGCCCAGGGCGGGCGCGGCGAGGGGATGTGCGGCGGGGGCGGCGACGGCGGGCGCGGCCGGCGCCGCCGTGCACAGCAGCCCCGCGGTGAGCGCTCCGGCCACTCTTCGGCGGGTGGTGCGGGTGTGAGGGTGACGCATCGTTGACGTTCCTCCGACTCGCGAAAGCTGGAATGGCGGCATGTACGTGTCACCGGTGCGCGTTTACGGTAGGACGTGTCGGACTGTGTTGGAAGAGATGCGTCCGGATAGTTCGATACTTCGTCACACTCCTTGACAGCCTGGCATTTCGGGGAGTGACGGAGGGCCCGGGCGTTCGGTTGTGTTGGATCGCCCGGCCTTCCGCGACCTCACCGGAACTCGTGCACGACCTCTATCCGGCCGACGATGTGCGCGTTGAACTCGTCCAGCTCCTCGGCGGGGACCCACAGCTCCAGGATCGTCTCCCCGCCGGCCTGCCGGACGGGGTAGCGGCGGAGGAACTCCGCGTCGACCTCGAATCGCGTCACGAAGCCGGCGCCGTCGTGCTTCACGTTCCAGTCCCGGGCGATCCGGATCGCGTAGTCCTCGTTGAGCACCGGGTAGAAGATCGGCTGCTCGGGCAGTCGAGGTGGCCACGCCCTCCAGTCCAGCTCCCGGACCAGGTCCAGCTCCTTGGGGCCGGTGGGGCGCCAGAGGGTGGTGGTCGGGCGGGGGCTGGTCATGACGGTGACTCTCCTGGTCGGGGCCCGCCGTGCTCGCGGCGGGCCGGGAACCGGACGATACCGGCCCGGTGATCACCGCGGCCACGGGGTTTCGACGTGGCCGACCCGAGCGTGAGGACGCAATCGGTGTGAACCGCGTGACCCGCGGACGGTTGCGCAGTTGATCCGGGCATGAAGAAGCGCAGCATGCTCGCCATCGCCAGCCTCGCCACCGGATTCGTCGTGGCCGCCGTCACCCCGTCCCACGCCGCGGAGAAGGGTCCCGTCCAGGACCTCAACGTCTCCGGCACCATCGACAACGTCGACCACTTCGTCAGCCAGGACAGCTTCGCCCCGGACGACGACGCGCTGGTGCAGGAGTAGCCCTGGGCGAATGTGCCGGTGTTCCCGCAGCAGGGGCACCGGCACTCGCGTGCGGGCGCCCTCAACTGGATGTGGTTTCCGTGGCAGGGTGGAGCGGGCAAGCCACAGGGGGCCAACAGAAGAGGGGGAGTCCGTGACCGTCGTCTGGATCAACGGCGCGTTCGGTGCGGGGAAGACCACGACCGCACGGGAGCTGATCGAACTGATCCCGAACAGCACGCTCTTCGACCCCGAGGTCATGGGTGGAGCGCTCTCGCACCTGCTGCCGCCCAAGCGCCTCGCCGACGTCGGCGACTTCCAGGACCTGCCGATCTGGCGCCGGCTCGTGATCGACACGGCTGCCGCGATGCTCGCCGAGGTGGGCGGGACCCTCGTGGTGCCCATGACCCTGCTGCGCCAGGAGTACCGCGACGAGATCTTCGGCGGCCTCGCCGCCCGCCGGATCTCCGTACGGCATGTGCTCCTCGCCCCGGCGGAAACGATCCTGCGCGAGCGGATAGCCGGGCGGGAGATCCCGTCCGACGTGCCCGACGGCGAGCTGCGGGTACGGCAGTGGGCGTGCGACCACATCGAGCCCTACCGGGCCGCCCTCGCCTCCTGGCTCACCGCCGACGCCCACCTCGTGGACACCAGTGCCCTCACCGCGTACGAGACCGCCGTGCGCATCGCCGACGCAGTCGGCAGCGGCGCCGTACCCCCGTGCGACATCGTGCAGACCCCCGAGCCCACCGCCGAGACCCTCGCCGCCGGCGTGCTGCTCTTCGACGAGCAGGACCGGGTGCTGCTCGTGGACCCCACCTACAAGCCGGGCTGGGAGTTCCCCGGCGGGGTGGTCGAGCGCGGCGAGGCCCCCGCCCGCGCCGGCATGCGCGAGGTCGCCGAGGAGACCGGGATACGGCTGCGGGAGGTGCCCCGGCTGCTGGTCGTGGACTGGGAGCGGCCCGCGCCTCCCGGCTTCGGCGGTCTGCGCCTGCTCTTCGACGGCGGCCGGCTCGACTCCGCCGAGGCCGCCCGGGTGCTGCTGCCGGGGCCGGAGCTGCGCGAGTGGCGCTTCGCGACCGAGCAGGAGGCCGCCGACATGCTGCCCCCGGTCCGCTACGAGCGGCTGCGCTGGGCGCTGCGGGCCCGCGAGCGCGGTGCCGCGCTCTACCTGGAGGCCGGTGTGCCGGTCGCCGGACAGGCTGCCTGATCCGGGAACGGCCGGCAGGAGCGGGCGGAGCACACCCCGGACCTCACCGCCGGCGCCCGGCCCCACGGCGTCCCACGGTCAGCCGGTGGCCGGGTGGCTCTCCGCCGCTCGCCGCAGTGCCCCCGAAGCCCCGCCCACCACGGGGTCGCCGTGCCCGAAACACGCCACGTCCACGTCGAGGGCCGCCAACCGGTGGAGGGCGGCCAGGAGTCGATGCCGGTCGAGGTTGAACACGCCGGGCATCACCGCCCCGTCGACCGGCGAGGCAGCCACCGTGTCGCCCGTGAACAGCACGCCCTCGCCGGGCAGGAGCAGGGCGATGCTGCCGTCCGTGTGCCCGGGCACGTGCAGCACCCGCGCACCGCCGCCGAAGTCCAGCACGTCACCGTCGGACACGGGTGTCACGCTCGGTGGGCGCACCGGCTCGCCCGAAGGCAGGCGCTGCGAGACCTCCGCGTGGATCGGCAGCTCCCAGTCCTCGAACCGCGGGGGCGGGCCCGGGCGTTCACCCCGGACGAACGGCGCGTCCAGGTGGTGGGCCAGTACCTCGGCGCCGCTGAGCGCGGCGAACTCGCCCGCCCCGCCCGAGTGGTCTGCGTGGAAGTGGGTCAGCACGATCCGTCGTACGTCCCCGGGTGCGCGGCCCAGCGCCGTGAGCGCGTCGGCGATCGTTCGGCCCGAGCCGATCGCGCCCGCGTCGATCAGCGTCGATTCCTCGCCGTCGTGCCAGAGGTAGGCCTGCCCGACGGCGAAGCGCAGCAGGTGGAGGCGGGGAAGCAGTTCGACGACGTCCATGCGCCGACGCTAGGCGGCATCCCCGCCCGAGGGCGAGAGCGCTCTGCCGTCGGCAGAAGGGTCGGCCTCTGTCGGCGAATTCCGGCCGGCAGGGCGGTGGCCTCCATCGAGGGCGCTCCGGTGCTGTGCGACTCACGCCCCGCCCCCGAACGTCACTGCGCGCGGGCACCCCCGCCGCCACCGGCCCCCGCCGTTCGGGCGGGCGCCGGGGGCGGACGCAGGGGAGGTGACGACTGGGCCTCGGGCCTCTCTTTCGGATCTTGCCGGGGTCGCGGTGCGGACAGAAGGCTCGCTCCGAGCCGGCCTGATCCGAGGGAAAGACCCTAGCCCGCCGCGTAGTTGCGCAGGAACAGCGCCTCGGCGACCGACAGGCGCTCCAGCTCCTCGGGGGACACGCTCTCGTTGACCGCGTGGATCTGGGCCTCCGGCTCGCTCAGGCCGATCAGCAGGATCTCGGCCCGCGGGTAGAGACCGGCGAGGGTGTTGCACAGCGGGATGGAGCCGCCCTGGCCGGCGTACTGCATGGTCTCGCCCGGGTAGGCGACCGCCATCGCGTCGGCCATCGCCTGGTAGGCCGGGCTGGAGGTGTCGGCGCGGAACGCCTGGCCCTGGCCGATCTGCTCGGTCGTCACCCGCGCACCCCACGGGGTGTGCGCCTCGATGTGCGCCTGGAGCAGCTTGGTGGCCTCGGCCGCGTCCACGCCCGGCGGCACCCGCAGGCTGACCAGGGCCCGGGCGCTCGACTGGACCGAGGGGGTGGCACCCACCACCGGCGGGCAGTCGATACCGAGCACCGTGACGGCCGGGCGGGCCCAGATACGGTCGGCCACCGAGCCGTCACCGATCAGACCGACCCCGTCCAGCACCTTGGCGTCCTTGCGGAACTGCTCGTCGGTGTACTCGAGACCGCCCCACCGGGCCGCGGCGTCCAGCCCGTCGACCGTGGTCGAGCCGTCCGCCGCGCGCAGCGAGTCCAGAACGCGGATCAGCGCGGCCAGCGCGTCCGGGGCGGCACCGCCGAACTGGCCCGAGTGCAGGTTTCCGGCGAGGGTGTCGATCTGGACGCGGACCAGCGTCATGCCGCGCAGGGTGGTGGTCACCGTCGGCAGACCCACGCGGAAGTTGCCCGCGTCGCCGATCACGATCGTGTCCGCCTCCAGCAGCTCCGGGTGCTGCTCGGCGTACCGCTCCAGGCCTCCCGTGCCCTGCTCCTCGGAGCCCTCGACGATCACCTTCACGTGCACGGGCACGCCGCCGTTCGCCTTCAGCGCCCGCAGCGCGAGCAGGTGCATGATCAGACCGCCCTTGCAGTCGGCTGTCCCGCGGCCGTACCAGCGGCCGTCCCGCTCGGTCAGCTCGAACGGCGGGGTGGTCCAGCCGGACTCGTCCAGCGGCGGCTGCACGTCGTAGTGCGCGTAGAGCAGAATCGTTTTGGCACCCTCCGGGCCCGGCAGGTACCCGTAGACCGACTGCGTGCCGTCCGGGGTGTCGAGCAGCGCCACGTCCACGAAGCCCTCGGCGCGCAGCGCGTCGGCGATCCAGCTCGCGGCGCCCTCGCTCTCGCTCTTCGGGAACTGTGCGAAGTCCGCCACCGACTTGAAGGCGACCAGTTCGGTCAGCTCCGCCTTCGCCCGGGGCAGCAGCGAGGCGACGGTCTCGGCGACCGGATTCGACGACATGGGCACGCTCCTCGTAGGTGCGACGTTGTACGGCTGGGTACACCGATCCTCGCACAGCGGCCTGTGGCGATCGTCGCCGTAGGATGCGGGGGACAGGTGCGGCAGCGGCTTGATCGGAGCAGTAGACCATCGTGAGCGGCGAGAACTCTTCGGCGGGCGACGTGCAGCGGGTGTGGGACGTCGTCGTGGTGGGCGCGGGACCCGCAGGGGCCTCGGCCGCCTACGCGGCGTCGGTCGCGGGGCGGCGTGTGCTGCTGCTGGAGAAGGCCGAGCTGCCCCGCTACAAGACGTGCGGCGGTGGCATCATCGGCCCCTCGCGCGACGCGCTGCCGCCCGGCTTCGAGCTGCCCTTCCAGGACCGCGTGCACGCGGTCACGTTCTCGAACAACGGACGCTTCACCCGTACCCGCCGCTCCAAGCAGATGCTGTTCGGGCTGATCAACCGGCCCGAGTTCGACCAGCAGCTGGTGGAGCACGCCCAGAAGGCGGGCGCCGAGCTGCGTACGGGCGTCACCGTGCAGCGCGTCGAGCAGCACGGCTCCGCGGTGCCCGACCGGCGCACCGTCGCCGTGGTGCTCCAGGGCGGGGAGACGGTGCTGGCCCGCGCGGTCGTCGGCGCCGACGGCAGCGCCGGCCGGATAGGGGCGCACGTCGGGGTGAAGCTGGACCAGGTCGACCTCGGCCTGGAGGCGGAGATCCCGGTCCCGCGGACGGTCGCCGAGGACTGGAAGGGACGGGTGCTCATCGACTGGGGCCCGATGGCGGGCAGTTACGGCTGGGTGTTCCCGAAGGGCGACACCCTGACGGTCGGCGTGATCTCGGCCCGCGGTGAAGGCGCCGCCACCAAGCGGTACTTGGAGGACTTCATCGCCCGGCTCGGGCTGGCCGGCTTCGAACCGAGCATCTCCTCCGGGCACTTGACCCGCTGCCGCGCCGACGACTCGCCGCTCTCCCGCGGCCGCGTGCTGGTCTGCGGTGACGCGGCGGGGCTGCTGGAGCCGTGGACCCGTGAGGGCATCTCCTTCGCGCTGCGCTCGGGCCGGCTGGCGGGGGAGTGGGCCGTCCGGATCGCCGAGGCGCACGACGGGGTCGACGCCCGGCGCCAGGCGCTGAACTACGCGTTCGCGATCAAGGCGGGGCTCGGCGTGGAGATGAGCGTCGGCAAGCGCATGCTGGCCGCGTTCGAACGGCGCCCCGGCATCTTCCACGCGGTCCTCACCGGCTTCCGTCCCGCCTGGCGGGTGTTCAAGGACATCACGCAGGGGTCGACCTCCCTGGGCGAGCTGGTCCGCTGCCACCCGATCGCCCAGCGCGCCCTGACCGCGCTGGACCGGGGACCGGCCGCCCCCGCAGTCTCGGCGGAGGACCCCGTCACTTCGTGACGGTGATCCGGAAGACCGGGTGGTCGGGGGCGATCGCCAGGATCTCCTCGTCGGAGGAGTCGGCCGTGACGCCCGCGAAGTATTGCTTGACCTGCCAGCCCCACTTCTCCAGGTAGGTCCGCAGGATCGGGAGCTTCTCCTCGTCGGGAAGCTCCACCGCGGTGAACGCACGCACCTTCCTGCCCACCCGCAGTTCTCCACCGTTCGCGGCCCGCATGTTGCGCACCCACTGGGAGTAGCCGCGGGCGGAGACGAGGTACTGACCGCCCTCGTAGGTGTGCGGGTTGACCGGGACACGCTGCATCCGGCCGCTCTTGCGGCCGCGTACGGACAACTCGGCGTTCCCCGCGAGGCTGAGCCCGTGGCGGGCGAGCCAGCCGACCACCCCGTTCAGCCGGACGGTCAGCGGGCTGCTCTTGACGTAGAACGGCGAAGACGACGACATGGTGACCCCCACGGTTTGGGAGAGCGGTGCTCTCGCTGGACTTCAGTGTGGGACAGACGGGTGCCCGAAGCAAGAGCACTGCTCTCTTTTCTGGTCACCGATCTCGTTTGTGTGCACTGCTCTGCCGCCGTGGCACACTGCTGGCATGAGCACCGCACAGGGCGCCCGCGCGAGAGCCAGGATCGAAGTCACCGCGGCCATCAAGGACGCGGCGCGCAGACAGCTCGCGGCGGGGGGCGCCGCCAAGCTCTCCCTGCGGGCCGTCGCCCGCGAGCTGGGCATGGTCTCCTCCGCGCTCTACCGCTACTTCCCCAGCCGTGACGACCTGCTGACCGCGCTGATCATCGATGCCTACGACTCCCTCGGCGTGGCGGGCGAGACGGCGCACGCCCAGGTCGGGGAAGGGGACTTCGTGCGGCGTTGGACGGTGGTGTGCGAGGCGGTGCGCGGCTGGGCGCTGGCGCATCCGCACGAGTACGCGCTGATCTACGGCTCCCCCGTGCCCGGCTACGCCGCCCCCGAGACCACCGTGCCGGCCGCCTCCCGCATCGGTCTGCTCCTCATCGGCGTCGTCCGTGACGCCCACCAGGGCCCGGGCCTCGCCGACCTGCCCCTCTCCGCCGAGCTGCGCCCGGAGGCCGAGCGCATGGCGGCCGACCTGGCCCCCGACCTGCCGCCCGAGGCGGCGGCGGCCCTGGTGGCCGCCTGGGCGCAGCTGTTCGGGCTGGTCGGCTTCGAGCTGTTCGGGCAGTTCCGTCGAGTGGTGGAGGACCGGGAGGCGTTCTTCCGGCACGCGGCCCTCCAGCTCGCCCGGACCGTCGGCCTGACCCGTCCCTGACGGCCGGAGGGCCGGGCCGGCTGCCGGCCCCACCTACGCCTCCGGGATCAGGACGACCTTCCCGGCCACCGTGCCGGACTCGGCCAGCCGCATCGCCTCGGCGACCTCGGTCAGCGGCAGCCGTGCCGCGACGTGAGCGGTCAGCTCCCCACGCCCGAGGGCCTGGAACACCTCGGTCAGGTCGGTGCGCAGCCGGGACCGGAAGCGGTCCTTGTTCAGGGCGCGTCCCGCCCAGACGTTGAAGAAGTACGCGTGGCGGCCGTTGGGCAGCGCGTTCCACAGCCACACCCGGCCCAGGATCTTCAGTACCGGCCACTGCTTGGAACCCGTGTCGTCCCGGGTCGTGGCGCTGCCGTAGGAAACGAGGGTCCCGCCGGGTGCGAGCAGTCGCCAGGAGTCGATGACGCTGCGCCCGCCGAGGTGGTCGAAGACCGCGTCGACTCCGCCGGGCGCGAGTTCCCGTACCCGGGCCGGCACGTCCTCGTCGCGGTAGTCGACCGGGGTGACGCCGATGGCGCGCAGGGTCGCGTGGTGGCGCGCGGACGCCGTGCCGATCACCTTCAGGCCGGCCGCCCGCGCGAGCTGCACCAGCACCGTGCCGACGCCGCCGTTGGCGCCGTGGACGAGGATCGTGCCGCCGCTGCGCACCCGGGCCTTGCGGTGCAGCATCTGCCAGGCGGTGATCCCGTTGACGACCAGCGTCTCCGCCTCCGCCGCGCCGATCCCGTCCGGCACCTCCACCGCGTCGGCCGCGTCGAGCAGCACGTGGCTGGCCCAGCCGCCGACCTTGACGAGTGCCGCCACCCGCCGGCCGACGAGGCCGGGTGTGACGCCGGTGCCGGTCGTGAGGACCGTGCCGACCAGGTCGTAGCCGGGCACGAAGGGGAACGGCGGCTGGTCGTAGTACCGGCCCCGGCGCATCTGCTGCTCGGCGAAGGACACCCCGGTGGCCTCCACCCGGACCACGATCCGGCCGGGGCCCGGCGCCGGAATCTCCCGGTGCCGCAACCGCAGGCCCTCGGGCTCGACCGTGCCCGGCAGGACGACCTCGACCAGTTCCTTGCTTTCCATCACGACCTCCAGGTCGGGCTGGAGCGGCTCCGGCTAGAGCAGCTCGCTTGCGTTAGAAGCTATAACTAAACTGATGGCTATTCTCCTTCATGTCAAGCCTTCTCCGTCAGAATTGTTACGGCCTATCTCGCCAGTGATAGGTTGAAACCCCGACGACGAGGAGCGTGAAGGCGATGGCGGCAGGCGCGGCGAGTCCACGTGAGCGGTACCGAAGCCAGGTGCGGGCCGAGATCAAGGCGCGGGCCTGGGAGCAGATCGCCACGGCCGGGGCATCGGGGCTGTCCCTCAACGCCATCGCCAAGGACCTGGGCATGAGCGGCCCGGCGCTGTACCGGTACTTCGGCGGCCGCGACGACCTGATCACCGAGCTGGTGCGGGACGCCTACCGCAGCCTCGCGGACACCTTCCGCGCCGCGGCCGACGCGGGCACGGGGCCGGCCGGTCTGGCCCGGGCCATGCGCCGCTGGGCCCTGGAGGACCCCCAGCGCTACTTCCTCGTCTACGGCACTCCGGTCCCCGGCTACCGGGCGCCGGACGACACCACCGCGATCGCCCGGGAGATCATGACGGCCCTGCTGGACGCGTGCGCGGCCGAGGATGCCGGGGCGGCCGGGGACATGAGCCCCGTGTCGGCCGTGGATCCGGAGCCCGGGGCGGGCGACGCTCTCCTGACCCATCTCGCGGACCACCGTCAGTGGGCGGGGGGCCACCCCGCCGCGCCGCAGGTGCTGCGCCGTGCCCTGGCCTTCTGGACCCGCCTGCACGGCGTCCTCTCCCTGGAACTCGCCGGTCACTTCACCGGCATGGGCTTCGACCCGGAGCTGCTGTTCACCGCCGAGGTCGAAGGACTGACGGGCGGACGCTGAACGCACGGGCGGCCGTACTCCGCGGGGAGTATCCGTGATCACCTCGCCCGGCTGACGTCGTCGTGGCCCATCCGCGTTTAGCGTGGCGGGCATGGAAGAGCAGCGCGGCCGCGGCCCCTCGCACTGGTGGCGGTACGGGCCCCCGTGGTGGAACCGCCCCGACGAGCCGGAGCCGCACCCTGCCCGCCTGCCCTGGCGCTCCACCGCGCTGGTCACCGCGTTCGTCCTCGTCGGCTCCAACTTCGCCGCGCACGCGCAGCCCCAACGCGAGCAACTCGACCTCTACGCGCGCCTCCTGCTGCTCGCCGCCTCGCTCCCGCTGCTGTGGCGGCACCGCCACCCGGTTGCGGTCGCCTTCGGCACCGCGACGGCAGCCCTGGTCTACCTGGCCGCGGGCTATCCCTACGGTCCGGTGTTCCTGGCCGTGGCGGTCAGCTGCTTCAGCGCCGTCGTCGCAGGTCACCGGCGAGCCGCCTGGGCTGCCGTGGGCCTGCTGTGGGTGGGGCACGCGCTGGTCGCGCTCTGGCTCTACCGCTGGCTTCCGCCCCCGGGCGACAAGGCCGCGGGCGTGGGCCAGGAGATCGTCGTCGCCACCTGGGTGCTGGCCGTCGTCGCGGTCTGCGAACTGGCCCGGGTACGGCGCGAGCAGTGGGCGCGGGAGCGCGCCGACCGCGCCCAGGCCGCCAGGCGCCGCGCGGACGAGGAGCGGCTGCGGATCGCCCGCGAACTGCACGACGTCCTCGCGCACAGCATCTCCGTCATCAACGTCCAGGCGGGCATGGGCCTCGCGCTGCTGGACAGCGACCCCGAGCAGGCGCGGGCGGCGCTCACCACCATCAAGGCCGCGAGCAAGGAGGCGCTCGGCGAGGTGCGCCAGGTCCTCGACACCCTGCGTGCCCCCGGCGCGGCGCCGCGCGCCCCCGCGCCCGGCCTGGACCGGCTGCCCGAACTGGTCGAACAGGCGGCGGCCGCGGGCCTGACCGTCGACGTCCAGGGCGAGCCCCCGCACCTGTCGCCCGGCGCGGGCCTGGCGGCCTTCCGCATCGTGCAGGAGGCCCTGACCAACGTCGTACGGCACTCGGGATCACGGCACGCGCGCGTGCGGTTCCAGCAGGACGGCGGCGAACTGCGGCTGTGGATCGACGACGACGGGCCCGCGACCGGGGCCGACGCCGGCGGCAGCGGGAACGGGCTGGCCGGCATGCGGGAGCGGGCGGCCGCACTGGGTGGCACCATCGAGGCGGGTCCGCGCCCCGACGGAGGATTCCGGGTGCTCGCCGTACTGCCCGTGCACAGCAGGGAGGTCCAGTGATCCGGGTACTGCTCGCCGACGACCAGTCGCTCGTGCGGGCCGGTTTCAAGGCGCTGCTCGACGCACAGCCGGACATCGAGGTGGCCGGGGAGGCGGCGGACGGCGAGGAGGCCCTGCGCCGAGTGCGTGAACTGCGGCCCGACGTCGTGCTGATGGACATCCGCATGCCCCGGCTGGACGGCCTGGCGGCCACCCGGCACATCACCGGGGACGCGGAACTGAAGGACGTGAAGGTGGTCATGCTCACCACCTTCGAGCTCGACGAGTACGTCTTCGAGGCGATCCGCGCGGGCGCCTCCGGGTTCCTGGTGAAGGACACCGAGCCCGACGAACTCGTACGCGCCGTAAGGGCGGTGGTGGAGGGCGACGCGCTGCTGTCCCCGGGCGTCACGCGCCGGCTCATCGCCGAGTTCGCCGCCCGCTCCAAGGAGCCCGCGGCCGCCGGTGCCCTCGGCCAGCTGACGGAGCGGGAGCGGGAGGTGATGGCGCTGGTCGGCATCGGCCTGTCCAACGAGGAGATCGCCCGGCGCCTGGTGGTCAGCCCGCTCACCGCCAAGACCCATGTGAGCCGTACGATGGTGAAGCTGGGCGCCCGGGACCGCGCCCAATTCGTGGTGCTGGCCTACGAGTCGGGAGTGGTGCGACCGGGCTGGCTGGGCTGAGTCACCCGCCGGAAGCGGATCAGCACACTGACCACCCGGGCCACGAAGAGCACCGGAGCGAGCGCCAGGCCGAGCCGCAGCAGTGCCGTCGACAGCAGCTGGGGCAGGTCGAGGAGCAGCGCGGGCCCGGCGACCGCCCCGAACACCACGGCGGCCGCGAAGGCGGCGCTGACCAGCGCGTACCCGATCTCGACCGTCGCCGCGTCCTGCTCGGCCTTGGTCCGCCGTCCCCCGTACTCGTCCATCACGTCAGTCTCACAGGCTTGCGTCCGGCGGGGCAAGTGCCCCCCCGCCGGACGCACGTTGGAAGACGGGCCCCCTAGTCGCGGACCGCCACGCGTTCCGCCTCCGCCTCCTCCACAGTGGACCTGGCGACCACGATCGACGGCTGCGTACGACGGTTGCGCAGCCCGGCGAGGGTGATCAGCAGGCCGGCCACGGCGACGCCCGTGACGACCATGAAGCCGGGCCGGTAGCTGTCGAGGACGGTCTGCGGGGTGGTGTGCGCCGGGGCGGCCGCGGTCACCACGGCGGTCACCACGGCCAGGAAGATCGCCCCGCCCACCTGCACCGAGGTGTTGAGCAGGCCGGAGACCATGCCCTGCTCGTGATCCTCGACCCCGTTGGTGGCCTGGATGTTGAGCGAGGGGAAGACCAGCGCGCAGGCCGCGCCGATCAGCAGCATCGACGGCAGGATCACGGCCGCGTACACCGGGTCGAGGTCGACCCGCAGGAACAGCGCGTACCCGGCGACCATGAGCGCGAAGCCGGTCGCGATCAGCCGTGGGGTGCCGAACCGGTCGACGATCGCGCCTACCTTCGTCGACGACACCGCCACCAGCGCGCCCGCCGGCAGGAAGGCCAGCGCCGTGTGCAGCGCCGACCAGCCGAGAAGTGACTGCATGTACAGGGTCGTCAGGAACTGGAAGCCGACGTACGAGCCGAAGAAGGCGACCGCGCCGAGCTGGGCGCGGACCTGGCTGCCCGAGCGCAGTACGCCGAGCCGGATCAGCGGGCTCGCCGAGCGCCGCTCCACGAGGACGAACGCGGTCAGCAGGACGGCGACGGCCAGGAAGGACAGCAGCGTACGGGCGGAGGCCCAGCCGGCCTGCGGCGCCTGGACGACGGTGAAGACCAGCAGCAGCATCGAGGCGGTACCGAGGACGGCGCCCGGGATGTCGTAGCCGTCGTGGTTCTCCTCGCGGGCGCTGCGCGGCAGCAGCTTGAGACCGGCGGCGAGGGCGACGAGCGCGATGGGCGCGGGCAGCAGCATGGTGAGGCGCCAACTGGCCTCGGTGAGCAGCCCGGAGAGGACCAGGCCCATCGAGAAGCCGGTGGCCGCGCAGGTGGTGTAGATGGAGAGGGCGCGGTTGCGCAGCGGGCCTTCCGGGAACGTCGTGGTGATGATCGACAGACCCGCGGGGGCGGTGAAGGCCGCGCTCAGACCCTTGACGAAGCGGCTGGCGATCAGCAGCGGCCCCGAGTCCACGAGTCCGCCGAGCAGCGAGGCGAGCGCGAAGACGCCGAGCGCGACCAGGAACACCTGGCGCCGGCCGAGCAGGTCGGCGGTGCGGCCGCCGAGGAGGAGCAGCCCGCCGTATCCCAGGATGTAGCCGCTGACGACCCATTGCAGCGTCGACGTGGACAGATGGAGATCGGTGCCGATGGACGGCAGCGCGACGCCGACCATCGACACGTCGAGCGCGTCCAGGAACATCGCGGCGCAGAGCACGAGCAGCGTGCCCCACAGCCGGGGGGTCCAGCGAACCGCCGAGGACGGGGACGCGGGGGTGGTGAGCGGAGAGGTCATGACCAAGAGACTACATGCGCATGCATTCGATGCAAGCGCATTTAATTACGATGCAACAATCCTGGTTCTCTGCTACGGTGCGCGCATGGCGGCGAACAGGCCCGAGCAGGCGCTCGTGGAGCAGTGGCGGGACATCCTGTCTCTGCATGCCCGTACCCAGTGCGAGCTGGACCGGGTCCTGCACGGACACGGCCTGTGCGCCAGCGACTTCGAGGTCCTGGACCTGCTCGCCGAGGGCTCGGCGGCGGACGGCGGCTGTGCCTACCGTGTCCAGGAGATCTCGGAGCGGGTCCATCTCAGCCAGAGCGCGCTGTCCCGGCTGATCGGCCGCCTGGAGAAGGACGGCCTGGTCGAGCGGGCCATGTGCCCGGAGGACCGGCGCGGCGTCCGCGTGGTGCTCACGGTCAGGGGGCGCGAGCTGCACGGCGAGGTGCGGCCCCTGCAGCGCGCGGTGCTGGCCCGGATGCTGGCCGACGCCGACTGACCTGACGTCAGATCCCGGACTTCTCCCGCCACAGCGTGGCGAGGGAGTGATCACCGGTCACGCCCGGCATGGGTGCCCGGTTCCACAGTGCCAGGTACAACTGATCGGCGGGGCCCGCCAGTTCGGCCTCGGCTGCGCCGGACGCGTCCCGCGTGGTGACCGGCGGTTCCGTGGAGAGCCGTACCGTCCACACCGCGTCCGCGTCCACCGCCCGCACCCGCAGTACGCGCGGCCGCTCGGTGCGGACCCGGCTCCTGGGCCGGGCGTGGAAGCCGCGCAGCAGTTCGTCGATGCCGTCGGCCGCGAAGTCCGTGGCGATCGGGGACTTCGTGCCGCCCCGCGCCGCCTCGGCGTCACAGCGGTGGACGGCCGTCTCGTGCGCCTGCCGCCGGGTCCAGAACGCCAGCGGAGACGGGCAGGGCGCCGGATGGAAGGTCCAGCACTCCAGATCGGCCGGCGCGGCGGCCAGCGTGTCGACCAGCAGACGGTGACTGTCCCGGTACCAGGCCACCAGTGCGGCGCCCTCCAGATCCGGACCGTCACCGAGCGGGCGCGGCGTGGTGTGCCGGTCGGCGACGAGCGCGGCGGCCCACCGGTGCACCGCCCCCGTGTGCCGCAGCAGATCCCCGACCTGCCACTCCGGACAGGTCGGCACCTTGGCGTCGGTCCCGGCCTCTTCTGCGGCGGCGGCCAGCAGACGGCCTTCGCGGTCCAGCGTCTGAAGGTACTCGGAGGTCTCCATGGGGTTGAGTGTGCCGGACGGAGGGCACCACAGGGGAAGCCGTTTTCGGCGTGCCTCCGTGAAAGCCGCCGCCCGGCACGGTGCGGTGCGAGGTCAACCGGCCGCCGGAGTCAGATGATCCGGTCGAGACAACGTCTCGGACAGCGGCAGCCCGTCTCGTGCGGCAACGCTCCGACGCACCCGCAGTTCGGCACGCCTCCGCGGACGGTACTTGGGCTCCTTGCCGCACCCGCAGGCCGATCGCCCTTCGTAGCGCAACCCTTCCTCCAGCACCGCGGCAACCACGGACCATCCCCGGACGTCGCGCCTGGGCGGCGGAGCAAAGTCATGACCGGCGCAGATCAGAGGCCGGGCGCAGTTCGGGCACGGGTGCTCCCGCCGCGGATACGCATGCCGCTTGAAGCTGACACGACATGAGACGCATGCGTGGTGCAGCTTGTAGTAGGTCATGGGGTAGAAACACACCGGAGCACCGTACTGAGCAGCCCCTTGAGCAGACCACCCGATTCTGCGGGCCGACGGTCGTGCCGCTAGGCGCTCATCACCCGACGTGTCGCAACCCCGATGACCGCGGCCACCGCGGCCAGCGCGGCGACGCTGGTGAGTGCCGTGGGCAGCGAGAACCAGCCGGCCATGAAGCCGATCGCGGGTGGGCCGAGTAGCATGCCGCCGTAGCCCAGGGTGGAGGCGACGGCGACGCCCGACGGGCCGGTCAGTGCGCCGGCTCGTTCCACGGCGATCGGGAACAGGTTGGCCAGTCCGAGTCCCGTGACGGCGAAGCCGAGCAGTGCCGCCGACACGGAGGGCGCGAGCGAGCCGAGGAACATGCCGGTAGCGGCGGTGATGCCACCGGCGATCACGGTCCGGGCGCGTCCGAGGCGCTCCAGCAGCCGCGTCCCGGTCAGCCGGCCGAGAGTCATGGCCAGCGCGAAGCACGCGTACCCGGCGGCGGCCGTGCCGGGCGAGGCCGCCAGGTCCTGCTTGAGGTGGAGGGCACCCCAGTCGGCCATGGCGCCCTCGCCGTAGGCGGTGCACAGAGCGACCAGGCCGAAGA
The DNA here is from genome assembly GCF_056434305.1 of Streptomyces sp. NPDC044061. Taxonomy (NCBI): domain Bacteria; kingdom Bacillati; phylum Actinomycetota; class Actinomycetes; order Kitasatosporales; family Streptomycetaceae; genus Streptomyces; species Streptomyces sp. NPDC044061. Next base: position 21,985 of record NZ_JBWKFL010000005.1, read on the forward strand.
CGGCGACCAGGCCACGGGTTCGGGTGTCCGAACGGTGCGTACCGCCCGGCTCCGGGCGGGGGCGGTCCGGCGGGACGGGTGGCTCGTGCCGCAGGAGGGCGCGTCCGGCGACCAGGGTGACCAGCAGGCCGACGAGTGCCAGGCCGAGCAGGTGCCGGGCCGGGGAGAGGGCGCCCGCGACGAGCCCGCCGAGCCCCGCGCCGACCATCCCGCCGAGGCTGAACGCCGCGTGGAAACTGGGCATGACGGGCCTGCCGAGGGCTGCCACCAGGTCGACGGCGGCACTGTTGAAGGCCACGTTGATGCCCCCGTAGGCGGCCCCGAACAGGAGCAGTACGGAACCGAGCGCGAGCGCCGAGTGGGTGAGCGGGGGCAGAGCGACGCTGAGCGAGAGGAGCACCGCGCAGACGACGGTCACCTGGTGACTGCCGAAGCGACGGCACAGCCGCCCGGTGAGGGTCATCGTCACGACCGCCCCGGCGGAGACCCCGAGCAGAGCGAGCCCGAGGGAGCCGACTGAGGCGTGTGTCTGGTGCTTGATGTCGGGGATGCGGACGACCCAGCCCGCGAAGACGAAGCCGTCCAGGGCGAAGAACGCGGTGATCGCGACGCGGAGGCGAGTGAGGCCGTTGCCCGGCACGACGCTGTGCGTTCGGGTTTTGTTTATTTGCGGCACAAAACAAGGCTAGGGGGCGGGTGCCGGGCTGGGCAAGAGGGTTTGGGCGGGTGCGGGGCGGTCGGGGTGAGGTCGGGCGGAGCGCTTGGGGGTGGTGGGCGGAGGTTGGATTTCGGTCAGGGTTCAGCGCATTCGCGCATGGGAACAGTCGCGCGGGTTTGTCACACGTGCGGCTGTTTGTCATACGGCGCTCCGTAGGCGGATTCTGCCCCTGAAGCGCCTCTGAGCAGCGCATACTTCCTGTTGTTGACCGGTCCGGGGTGGACAACACCGTTTCGGAACAGCCCTGTTCGGAGGGTGGGTCTCCATGGGTGCGTCCGAGTCGTTGACGGATACAGGTCGGTTAATGCTTGCTCACGAGCTGGTTACCGAAGGGTGAGCGGGCCATGATGGCCCCATGACGTTGGCCTCGCGCGCGCTCGCGCAACTGGCGACCTGGCCGGACCTGAGACAGGCCGTCCCGAGCTGCGGCCTGGGACAGGCCGTGCGTTCGGCGCAGGGTGAGATCGTCCACTTCCACTCGGACCGGGACGTCGATCTGCGGCTGACCGACCGGGCCATCCGGCGGTTCGCCAAGGATCTGAAGGGCTCGGGCGCCATCCGGATCGTGCCGGGCTCGCAGTGGGTGACCCTCCGGCTCGACGCCTCGAGCGACGTCGACCTGCTGCTGACCCTGGTGAGCGTGGCGCTCCAGGCCCAGCAGAGCTGGCCGGACCCGGCCGACCGTGCGGTGGTCGGCTGCAACGACCAGCGCGGGGCGGGGTTCGTGAAGGCGGACCTCGGCGGTATCTGACCTCACGGGCCGGAACCGCCCCGGCCGAACGGCGCCCGCTCCGCCGAGAGGGTGGCGAACGCCGAGCCTCCGGCGGTCGGTGTGAACCGTGTCGACCGGCAGGTTTCCTGCTCGCGCGACGTGCGGCGGTGGCTGTCGGGCCTTCGGTTCGCGGTGTGAACGGTGTTGACCGTGAGGGTCTTGCGCTCACGCGGCGTGCGGCGGTGACCGTCGGGCCTCCGGCGTGCGGGGCGAACGGCGGCGCCCCCGGCCTCCGGCGTGCGGGGCGAACGGACTTGACCGTCAGGGTCTTCCCGCTCACGCGGCGAACGGCGGCGACCGCCGGGCCTTCGACGCACACGGCGCCTTGCCGCGACCGCCGACCGTCAGGGCCTCCCTGGCACGGCGAACGCCGGGTGTCTCCGGGCACGCGGCGAACGGGGTGGCGGCCGGGGCCTCGCACTCGCGTCGTGAACGTCGGTGTATTGCCCGGGTCTCACAGGCAGGGCGGCCGTCGGGCGCCGCCCACTTGCACGGTGAACGGCGGTGGATCGCCAGGGCCTCCCACTCGAACGGCGGCCGTCGACTCGCACGGCAAATGGGGGCGACCATCGGAACCTCGTGCTGGCACGGCGAACGGCGTTGGCCGCCGGAACCTCTTGCTCGCACGGCGAATCGCGGGGCGACCGCCGGAACCTCCCGCTCACACGGCGAGGACCCGGATGCCGGCCTCCTCGAAGCGCTGCACGGTCTCCTCGTGCACCGCCGTGTCCGTGACGAGTGTGTTCACCAGCTCCGCCGCGCAGATGCGGGCGAACGCCCGCTGGCCCAGCTTGCTGGAGTCGGCGGCCACGACCACCCGCTCGGCGCGCTCGCACAGCAGCCGGTTGATCGCGGCCTCCGCCTCGTCGTGTGCCGCGGCACCGTGCGTGACGTCGAACGCGACCACCCCGAGGACGGCGACGTCCAGGGTGATCTGGCCGAGCACGCCGTCCGCGAGCGGGCCGATGAGTTCGTACGACTGCGGGCGCGCGACCCCACCGGTCACCACGATCTTGAACTGGGGCCGTACCGCGAGTTCGTTGGCGATGTTGAGCGCGTTCGTGACGATGGTGAGCGCCGGCGTTCCGGTGCCGAGGTCGCCGCGCACGGCCAGCGCGCGGGCCACCTCCGTGGTGGTCGTGCCGCCGGTCAGTCCGACCGCCTCGCCCGGTGCCACGAGATCCGCCACCGCCTTGGCGATCCGCTGCTTCTCGGAGGCGCGGCGGGCGGTCTTGTAGCGCAGGGGCAGTTCGTAGGACACCCCGTGCACCACCGCCCCGCCCCGCGTGCGCACCAGCATCTGCTGCTCGGCGAGCTGGTCGAAGTCCCGGCGGATCGTGGCCGCCGACACCTCCAGCTCGGCCGCCGCCTCCTCGACCTCCAGCCGGCCGCGCTCGACGAGCAGTTCGAGCAGCGCCTTCCAGCGGGCGTCCCGGGACATCCGCAGCCTCCGTTCTCCGTCTTCCCGGCGACCCTAGCGCACCCCACTCTGTGCACGAATGCTTGATTGTGCTCGAAAGCTCGCTATATCTTGCAAGAACAATCAGCAAGGGGAGGGTGTGGCCATGAGCCATGTCGAGGACGAGCTGAACAGCCAGCCGGAATGCTGGATACGCGCGGCCGAGGAGGCGGCGCGGTACGCCGGGGCGCTGCCGGGCGCGGGGGAGCGGGTCGCGATCGTCGGGTGCGGGACGTCGTACTTCATGGCGCAGGCCGCGGCCGCCCTGCGCGAGGCCTCCGGGCAGGGGGAGACGGACGCCTTCGCCGCGTCCGAGTTCCCGCGCGGCCGGTCCCACGACCGGGTCGTCGCCCTCACCCGCTCCGGCACCACCACCGAAGTACTGGAGCTGCTCGGGCAGTTGAGCGGGAGCACCAGGACCACGGCCGTCACCGCCGACCCCGCCACCCCCGTGGCGACGGCCGCCGACGACCTCGTGGTGCTCGACTTCGCCGACGAACGCTCCGTCGTCCAGACCAGGTTCGCCACCACCGCACTCACCCTCCTGCGCGCCCACCTCGGCCTGCACACCGACGCCGTCGTCGCCGACGCCCGCACGGCCCTCTCGGCATCTCTGCCCCAAGGGCTCGTGGACTGCACGCAGTTCACCTTTCTGGGGCGCGGCTGGACCGTCGGACTCGCGAACGAGGCCGGCCTGAAGATGCGCGAGGCCTCGCTGTCCTGGACCGAGGCCTACCCGGCGATGGAGTACCGGCACGGGCCGATCAGCATCACCACCGAGGGCACCGCGACCTGGATGCTCGGCGAGACGCCCGCGGGCCTCGCCGACCAGGTGCGCGGCACCGGCGGAATCTGGGTCGAGGGCGCCCTCGACCCGCTGGCCGAACTCGTGCGCGTCCAGCGCCTCGCGGTCGCCGTCGCCGCCCGGCGCGGTCTCGACCCGGACCGGCCGCGTCACCTCACCCGCTCGGTGATCCTCGCCCCTTGACCCGTGCCCCGGAAGGGAGGCAAGCCGTGCCCCTCGCGACCACCGGCGAGCTGGTCACCCGAGCCGCCGAAGTCCGCTCCGCAGTCGCCGCGTTCAACATCATCACCCTGGAACACGTCGAGGCCGTCATCGCCGGCGCCGAATCCGCCCGCGTGCCCGTGGTCCTCCAAGTCAGCGAGAACGCCGTCAAGTTCCGCTACGGACGGCTCCTGCCGCTCGCCCGTGCCGCCGTCGCCGCGGCCGAACGCGCGGACGTCCCCGTCGCGCTGCACCTGGACCACGTCCAGAGCGACGACCTGCTGCGCCAGGCGCCCGAGGCAGGGTTCAGCTCGGTGATGTACGACGCCGCCCGCCTGCCCTACGCCGAGAACCTCGCCGCGACCCGGGCCGCGGCCGACTGGGCGCACGCCCAGGGGCTGTACCTCGAGGCCGAGCTGGGGCAGGTCGGCGGAAAGGCAGGTCAGCCCGCGCTGGACGCGCACGCGCCCGGCGCCCGCACCGACCCCGAGCAGGCGCGCGACTTCGTCGCCCGTACCGGGGTCGACGCCCTCGCCGTGGCCGTCGGCAGTGTGCACGCCATGACCAGCCGCACCGCCACCCTCGACCACGGCCTGCTCAAGCGGCTGTCCGCCGCGCTGCCCGTGCCCCTGGTCCTGCACGGCTCCTCCGGCGTGCCGGACGACGGCCTGGTCGCGGCGGTCGCCGGCGGCATCGCCAAGGTCAACGTCGGCACCGCCCTCAACGCGGCCATGACCGGCGCCATCCGGGGCTTCCTCGCCGCCCACCCGGAGGCCGTCGACTCGCGCAAGTACCTCAGCGTGGGCAGGGAGGCGATGGCCCGGGAGGTGGCCCGCATCATCGCCGTCCTGGGCCGCGACCTGGCCCGACCCGCCACCTAACCCCTCTTGACGGCCTTCAGCACCACGAACTTCGGATCGCTCGCCACCAGGCGGCTGTTCCCGAACAGCCGCTTGAGCGTGACGTGGTAGCCCAGGTGCCGGTTGCCGATCACCCACAGCTCGCCGCCGGGGCGCAGCGCACGCTTCGCCCCGGTGAACATGCGCCCCGCCGTCGCGTCGCTCGTCGCCTGGTGGGAGTGGAACGGCGGGTTGTTCATGACGAGGTCCACACTGCCCGGCGCCACCCCGGCCAGGCCGTCACCGACCCGGAACTCGGCGTGCCCGGGCACCCCGTTGGCCTTGTACGTCGCCTCCGCCGAGGCGACGGCCTGGAACGACTCGTCGACGAACAGCACTTCGGCCTCCGGATCGGCCAGCGCCATCGCCGTACCGACGACACCGTTGCCGCAGCCGAGGTCCACCACGCGCCCGGCGCCGGGTCCGGCCGGCAGGTGCCGCAGGAAGAACCGGGTGCCGATGTCGAGCCGGTCGGCGCAGAAGACACCCGCGTGGTTCACCACCGTGCGCCCGGATACCGCGCCGACGCCGTCCGGAAGGGCGTAGCTGTACGGCCACGGGTTGGCGGGCCGCTCCAGGGACGGGTCCGGGGCGCAGAAGATCAGCCGGGCCTTCTGCCGCGCCAGAGAGGTCCGGGTCGGCCCGAGGATCCGCTCGAACAGCCGCAGCGTGGAGGTGTGGATCTCCTTCACCATCCCGGTGCCGACGACCACCGTGTCCGCGTGCACGGCGGGGGCGAGCCGCAGCAGCTGGTCCTCGAGCAGGGCCAGGCTCTTAGGCACCCGCACGAGCAGCACGTCCACCCGCTCCGGCGGCGGGTCCTGGGTGGTGAGCAGGCGTACGGCACCTGGCTCGACCCCGGCCCGCGCGAGGTTCGTCCGGGTCGCCTCCTGGCTCAGGAAGGAGTCGGTGACCTGCGTCGGCCGGTGCCGTGCGAGCGCCGTCGCCAGCGCGCCCCAGCGGTCGCCCACCACCACGACCGTGCCCGTCAGGGGCACCCCCTCCTCGGCCAGATGCCGCAGCAGGTACGCGTCGGAGGCGTCCCAGGCACGCAGCCGGTCGCGGGGATCCTCGGGGAAGCGGGACAGCTCGAGCTCGCCCCACGGAGTCGTCATACGGTCGTTCATCGTGCTCCAGGCTAGCCGAGCCGCAGCTCAGGGCCGGTCGGTCGGGGCTCGGGCAGGATGGAGCGCATGGACGTGGAACTTTTCCCGCGGGAGCGGGCCGAGGTCGCGCCGAGCGCCGTGCACGTCCCGCACTGGCTCGACGCCGAGCGGCAGCGTGCGCTGCTCGCCGCCTGCCGGGAGTGGGCCAGGCCCCCGGCCGGGCTGCGCACCGTCCGCACCCCGGGCGGCGGCACGATGACCGCTCGGCAGGTCTGCCTGGGCTGGCACTGGTACCCGTACGCCTACGCCCGCACGGTCGTCGACGGCGACGGCGCCCCCGTCAAGCCGTTCCCGGCCTGGCTGGACGAGCTGGGCCGCGGCGCCGTCGCCGACGCACTCGGCACCGGTGCGGTCCCCGCGGAGTCGTACGACATCGCACTGATCAACCTCTACGACGGCGACGCCCGCATGGGCATGCACCGCGACGGCGACGAGAGATCGCACGCGCCGGTGGTGTCGCTGAGCCTCGGCGACACATGCGTCTTCCGCTTCGGCAACACGGAGACCCGTACGAAGCCGTACACGGACGTGGAGCTGCGCAGCGGGGACCTGTTCGTCTTCGGCGGGCCGTCCCGGCTCGCGTACCACGGAGTGCCGCGCGTGCGGCCCGGCACGGCGCCGCCGGAGCTGGGGCTGGCCGGGCGGCTGAACATCACCCTGCGCGTGAGCGGGCTGTAGATCGCGGTGCAGGCCACGACGGGCGCGGATCATGGGAGACTCGCCCTCATGAGCGGCAAGGCGGACCCCCGGCAGGCGGGGGAAGGGACCACCTCGAGAGCGCGGCTGGACCGGGGGCGCGGTGCGCTCGGACCCGCGCTGGAGCTCGTGCACACCGGGCGGGCGCCGACCCGGGCCGTGCTCACCGCCGAACTCGGGGTCACCCGGGCCACGGCCGGTGCGGTGGCCGCCGAACTGGAGGCGCTCGGGCTGATCCGTGTCGACGCCCGGCCCGGCGCGGCGGCCGGTTCCCAGGGACGCCCCTCGCACCGGCTGGAGGTCGCCGAGGACGGCCCGGTGGCGCTCGCCGCGCAGGTCCACGCCGACGGCTTCCGCGCCGCGCTGGTCGGCCTCGGCGGGCGGATCGTGGCGACCGCGCCCGGCCGCGAGACCGTGGACGCCGACCCGGCGAAGGTGCTGGGCTCCGTGGTGGAGGCGGGAGCCGAGCTCCTGCGTTCGACGGGCCGCCGCTGCGTCGGCGCCGGACTCGCCGTCCCCTCGGCCGTCGCCGAACCCGACGGCCTGGCCCTCAACCCCCTCCACGTGGCCTGGCCCGTCGGCGCTCCGGTCCGCCGGATCTTCGCGCAGTGCGTGCGCGAGGCGGGCATCACCGGCCCCGCCTTCGCGGGCAACGACGTGAACCTGGCCGCCCTCGCCGAACACCGGCACGGCGCCGGCCGGGGCGCCCGGGACCTGCTGTGCGTGGCCTCCGGCCACCGGGGCGTCGGCGGCGCCCTGGTCCTCGACGGCCGTCTCCACACGGGCAGTTCGGGCCTCGCGCTGGAGGTCGGCCATCTCACCGTCAACCCGGACGGCCGCCCCTGCCACTGCGGCAGCCGGGGCTGCCTGGACATCGAGGCGGACCCGCTGGCCCTGCTCGTCGAGGCGGGTCGCGCACCGGGACCCGAGGTGTCCCTGCTCCAGCAGGCCGACGACCTGCTGCGCACCCAGTACGCCGACCCGGCCGTCCGCACCGCCGCCCACACCCTGGTCGACCGCCTCGGGCTGGGCCTGGCCGGCCTGGTCAACATCCTCAACCCCGACCGCATCATCCTCGGCGGCCTGCACCGCACCCTCCTCGAGGTCGACCCCGGCCGTCTGCGCGCGGTCGTCGCCGACCGCAGCCTGTGGGGCCAGAGCGGCGGAGTTCCCATCCTGGCCTGCACTCTGGACCACAACAGCCTGGTGGGCGCCGCCGAGTTGGCGTGGCAGCCGGTGCTGGACGATCCGCTGGGGGCGCTCCGGTGACGGCTCCCGTGGTGGAGCTGTGGCACCCGCCGCGCATCCGCCTGGTCGAGACGGCCATGCCCCGGCTGACCCCGGGACAGCGCTCGGCGATGGACCGCCTCTGGGCGCAGGAAGTACGGGCCAACCCGGCGTTGTTCGACGGCCCGGTGGCAGCGCTGACGGGGCTGGAGCCGGACGGCCGGGACGGCCTGGTGCTGTCGTGGGCCCGGGCCACCTACCGCTTCCGCGCGCTGCGCCTGGTGCCGGGCGCACCCACCTGCTGCTCCCTCTTCGTGTCCGTGGCGCAGCCCTCCGGCGACGGACGTCTGCTGGTGGGCCGGATGGCGCCCTCGACGGCGGCTCCGGGACGCTGGCAGCTGCCCGGCGGTACCGTCGAACCGCCCGAAGGCGAGGACGAGTTGGACCTCGCCGGGCTGCGCCGGCACGCGGCACGCGAGCTGGCCGAGGAGATCGGCTCAGACACACCGGCCGATGCCCTGACCCTGTGGCTCACCACCCGGGGCGCGAGAGGAAACGTCGGCGTCATGTTCGTCGCCCCGGCGCGTCCGGCCGAGGAGTTGCGCGAGCGGTACGCGGCGCTGGCGAGGACGGAGACCGCCGACGGCCGTGATCCCGAGTTCGACCGGATCGAACTGATCCGCTCACCGGACGATCTGAAGGGGCTGGACGGGCCGCCCGTCGACTACCTGGAACCGGTCGTCCGCGACTACACCGGCATCCGGGCCTGATCCCCCGGGGCCCACCGAGCGGCCCCGCCCGCTCCGACCGGGCGCCCTCGGCTACGCGCCCTCGGTCACGCGACTCGGTCGGGCGACCAGTTCACCACCGCAGTTGGGGCAGATCTGCCCCATGGCCTCGCCGCACGCCACACAGAACGTGCACTCGTACGAGCAGATGCGCGCCGGACCGTCCGCCGGCAACCCGGCGGTCCCGCAGCGCTCGCAACGGTCGCGCATCTCCAGGGCCATGGCCGTCTCGTCTCCTCGAACCCGGGGTTGGTGGTGTCCGTCTCCCATCCTCCGCACGACGGTCGGCGCCGAAACCGTCCCGACGGACACGAAGCCACCGGATCGGGCCACGGCCGGTCACTTCGGGTCGACCGCGAACGCCCGCCCCGGATGCTCCGTGAGGATGCGGTCCAGCAGCCCCGCGCCCACCACCCCGGCCGGCCGCGGCCGCACCCGGCGCAGCAGGTACGGCATCCCGGGGCAGCCGTCCACCGACCGGACCCCGGCGGCCACCATGTCCCCGCCGAGCAGCAACCGGTCCCCTTACCCGGCCTCGACCAGGGCCGTACCGCGGGTCTCCGTCATTCCGCAGGGAGCAGTCGCGTCGCCCCGTCGTACTCCCGGGGAGGTACGCGCACTGTCGCCGGCCGCACGACGACCCGGGCGCCCCGCCGGAGGGAGTCTCGTGGCATCACCCGGAAACCCTGCCGACGAGGAGATGAACCGAGATGCAGACACTGGCGAACTGGGACGGCGGACCCGGCCCGTGGATCCTGTTCTTCCCGCTGATCTGGGCGGTCGTCGTGATCGGCGCCGTCACCTTCCTGCGCCGCACGGTCTGGCGAGGCCGCGGCGGCCCCTGGCGGGGCCCGGTGGACGGCGGCCGTCCGGCGGGCGACTCGCCGCTCGCGGTCCTCGGCCGCCGCTTCGCCTCCGGCGAGATCGACGAGGACGAGTACTGGCGCCGCCTCTCCGTCCTGGAGGAGCAGTTCGGCCGCGCAGGCAAGGGCGGTGCCGCATGACCACGACGACCGCACTGCGCACGGCGGCCCGCGTAGTGGGCGCGGTGAAGGTGTACGGCGGGGGCGACACCGCCGTACGCGCCCTGGACGGCGTGGACGTCGACTTCACCGCCGGGCGCTTCACCGCGATCATGGGACCCTCGGGCTCCGGCAAGTCCACCTTGATGCACTGCGCGGCCGGACTCGACACGCTCACCTCGGGCGCCGCCTTCATCGGTGACACCGAGTTGGGCGCGCTGGACGACCACCGCCTGACCCTGTTGCGCCGCGACCGGGTCGGCTTCGTCTTCCAGGCGTTCAACCTGGTGCCGACGCTGACCGTCGCGGAGAACATCACCCTGCCCCTGGACCTCGCCGGAAAGCGGGGCGACCGGGACTGGATCGACGGGCTCGTGGACGTCGTCGGGCTGCGCGACCGGCTGCACCACCGGCCCTCCGAGCTGTCCGGCGGACAGCAGCAACGCGTGGCCGTGGCCCGGGCGTTCGCGGGCCGCCCGGACGTCGTCTTCGCCGACGAACCGACCGGCAACCTCGACTCCCGCTCCGGCCGTGAGGTCCTCGGCCTCCTGAGCCGCGCCGTACGGCGGATGGACCGCACGGTCGTCATGGTCACCCACGACCCGGTGGCCGCGGCCCACGCCGACGAGGTCCTCTTCCTCGCCGACGGGCGGCTGGTCGACCGGATGCAGTCCCCGACCGCCGACAAGGTCCTGGACCGCATGAAGGCGTTCGAGGTGCGGTCGTGAACGCGGCGGTCCGACTCGGGGTCACCTCCCTGCGCGCACACCGCAGGCGCTTCGCCGGCACCTTCCTCGCGGTGTTCCTCGGTGTCGCCTTCCTGGCCGGCACCCTGGTCATGGGCGACACCCTCCGCTCCAGTTTCGGCAGCATGTTCGGCGAGGCCACCGGCGGCACGGACGCCGTGGTACGCGGCGCCGACGCCATCACCACACCCGGCGAAGTCCAGGGCGTACGGCGGCCCGTCGACACCTCGCTGGTCGAGGCCATCGAGCGGGTGCCCGGTGTGGCGGCCGCCGCCCCCAGCATCCAGGGCGCCGGCCAACTCGTCGGCGCCGACGGCGAACCCGTCGGCGGCCAGGGCCCGCCGACTCTCGCCGGCAACTGGATCACCGACCCGAAGCTCAACCCGTACCGGCTCGCCGAGGGCCGCGTCCCCGTGCGCTCCGGCGAGGTCGTGGTCAACCGGGGAGCCGCGAAGAAGGGCGGTCTGAAGATCGGTGACACCACCGTCCTGCGCACCCCGGACCCGGTACGGGTGACCATCGTCGGCCTCGCCACCTTCGGCGGCCAGGACGGCATGGCCCAGGTGACGTTCACCGGCATGACCCAGGCCGACGCCGAGAAGTACCTCACGGCTCGGCCCGGCCGGGCGGCCGGCATCCAGGTGCGGGCGGGTCCCGGGGTGGACCAGCGCGAACTGGTCCGGCGGCTGACTCCCGTGCTGCCCGGGGGAGTCGAGGCCATCACCGGTCAGCGCTCGGCCCAGGAGAACACCGACATGATCTCCAGCCAGTTCCTGACCCTCTTCACCACTTTCCTGCTCGTGTTCTCCGGTGTCGCCCTGCTCGTCGCGACCTTCTCCATCCACAACACGTTCGCGATCGTCGTCACCCAACGTGCCCGAGAGAACGCCCTGTTGCGCGCCCTCGGCGCCTCCCGCCGCCAGGTGACCGCGGCCGCGCTCGCCGAGGTCTGTGTCGTCGCCGTCACCGCCTCCGCCGCCGGACTCGCGGGCGGCGTCGGGATCGCGGCAGGACTTCAGGCGCTCTTCCCGGCGATCGGATTCCCATTCCCCGATGGCGACTTGGTGATAAAGACACTGTCGATGGCCCTGCCCCTCGTCGTCGGTGTCGTGGTCTGCCTGGGCTCCGCGCTGCTGCCCGCGGTACGTGCCGGCCGCACCGCACCGCTGGCAGCGCTGCGGGAGACGGCCGTCGACTCCTCCGGCGCCTCCCGCCTCCGCGCGATCGCCGGAACGGTCCTCGGCGCCGCGGCGCTGGCGGCGACCCTCACCGGCGTGTTCCTGTCGCCGTCCGTGTGGTCGGCCGGGCTCGGCGCGCTGCTGGCCCTGGTCTCCTTCGTGGTGCTGGGCCCCGTCGCGGCCACCACGGCCGTACGAGTCCTCGGTGGCCCTCTGCACCGGCTGCGCGGAGTCACCGGCGGCCTCGCCCGGCGCAACGCCCTGCGCAGCCCCAGGCGGACGGCCGCCACCGCGAGCGCGCTGATGATCGGCGTGGCCGTCGTGTCGCTGTTCACCGTGTTCGGCGCCTCCCTGAAGGCCACCATGGACCGGACCGTGTCCCGGTCGTTCGCGGGCGACGTCGCCGTCAGCACGCCCTCGTTCGGCGCGGGCGGCAGCGGGCTCAGCCCGAGGCTCGCCCCGGTCCTGGGGCGGCTGCCCGAGGTGGAGACCGCGGTGGGTCTCGGCCGCGGGGTCGCCGAAGTGGACGGCAGGGGAAGGGCGTTGACCGTGACCGACCCGGCCGCGCTCGCCCGCACCTTCGACCTCGGCCCGGTCACCGGATCCCTGCGTGAACTCGGCACCGACGGCCTCGCCCTGACCCGCGCGGAGGCCGACCGCCGAGGTCTGCACACCGGCGACACCACACGGCTCACCTTCACCGACGGAAAGACGGAGAACTTCACCGTCCGTGCCGTCTACGGCCGTTCCGAACTCGCCGGCGACTACGTCATCACCCGCGCCGCCTGGGCACCGCACCGCACCCAGGACGCCGACACGCTGATCGCCGTCACCTTCCGGCCCGGTGTGAGCGCCGACGCGGGGAAGGCCGCGGTGCGTCAGGCGGCCGCCCGGTACGGCAACCCCGAGGTGCAGACCCGCGACGAGTACGCGCAGTCCTCGGCCGGCGGCATCGACATGATGCTCACGCTCGTCTACGCCCTGCTCGCGCTCGCGGTGGTCATCGCCCTGCTGGGCATCGCCAACACGCTGAACCTCGCACTCCACGAACGCACCCGGGAACTGGGCCTGCTCCGGGCGGTCGGGCAGACCCGGGCGCAGCTGCGGGCCATGGTCCGCTGGGAGTCGCTCCTGGTCGCCGCATTCGGCACGGTCGGCGGACTCGTCCTCGGCGCCTTCCTGGGCTGGGTGCTTGTCAAGGCCTCCGACGGTGCGAGCGACACCGCGTTCGCCTTCGCGCTCCCACCCGCCCGGCTCGCCGTGGTCGCCCTGGTCGGCCTGGGCGCAGGCGCTCTGGCAGGCTTGCGCCCGGCCCACCGAGCGGCCCGCCTGGACGTACTCCGAGCCATCGCCACGGAGTGATCGCACGACGGCGCGGACCCGATGCGTGGTCGCGTCGGCCGGGGCGACCGACCGGCTACCGCGACCACGCGCTCGCGGTCCTGATGGCCCGGGGCGGACGGCCGACCGGTGGTCCGCCACGACCGATACGGATGAGACCGGCGGCAGTGTGCATCTCGCGCCGCAGCCGGGCGCTGCCCAGCCGCGCGGAGCCGCTGGTCGGCTGCGTCCAGCCTGTGGCGTGGCGTGCCGCGATCGCCGTCCCCTGCTCCGCGGGTTCGCCGACGCGAGTGCCCCGGCCGCCATCCGCTCTCACGGCGGATCGCCGGCGCGAGCCCGGACTCGTAACAGCCACCCCGCGATTCACCCGCGCAAGGAGCCCGACCTTCTTCCGCGGGCGGCAAGGCGGACCCCGCCGACCAGGCTGCTCCGACTGCGGGCGGCAAGGCGAACGGCGCACCCGGGACCGGGGGACCGGGCCCAGCCGGCGGGTCGACCGCCCGCGCCACGGTCCCCCCGCAGTGACCGACACGGCGCGCGGGCGGCAGGTCTCAGTGCCCCGTCGCCCGCGCGCCGTACCGAAGAGGTCACCGCCCGGTCAACCGGGGACGGCCGACCGGGCGGGAGTCGGTGCGGCGGCCGAGGCGTGGGCCACCACGGGGGTCGGAGCGGCGGGTACCGGCGTCGGGGCCGGCTGCTGCTCGGTCGTACGTCGGGGCGAGCGGGCCGGCTGCAGGCGCGTCGTGGACGGCGCGGGCAGTGTGAACCACACGACCTTGCCGTCGTCGCCGTCCGGTCGCGCCCCCCAGCTCTCGCTCATCGCCGCCACCATCGCGAGGCCTCGGCCACAAGTGGACAGCGGGGCGGCGTCCGCCGCTTCGGCGACCACCGGAAGGCGCGGGTCGTGGTCGCGCACCGAGACCGTGAGCCGGTCGAGCAGCAGTTCCAGCTCGACGGTGCACGACTTGTCCGGCCGGGCGTGCCGGTGGACGTTGCTGAGCAACTCGGTCACACCGAGCGCCGCTCGGTCTATCAACGGGTCCAGATGCCAGTAGCGCAACTGCGCAGATACGATTCTGCGGACCTGGCCGATCCGCGACGGCAGGGCTTGGAGCTCCACCGTGCAGTGCCTGCTTGGGTGACTGATCACGGCTGCGACTCCCCGATGTGAGGTCCGGAGGAACCGGAAGAACACGGAGAACAACGGATCCAGCAGGGTGCTTGCGTCCAAACGTCCGCCTGCTGTCGTGGCCGGCGGGCTGGTTCGCAGCGTTATCGCCGGTAAACCCAGAGTGACGTGAGACCAGCGTGACGCAGCGGATGCGCTCCCGCAACTCGCCGCGACAGGGTCCAGGTCAGCCGCCGCGTCCCGCCGCCCGTCGTACCGCCTCGATGAACCGCCGTGCCGCCGGCGGCCCCGGCTCGCCCGGAGCGGGGTCCTGCTCGCCCAGCGTCAGCAGGTACCGGTTGCCGTTGAGGTCGGCCAGCGCCCGGTCCTCCGGGGCGAACCACGGCTTGGAGGCCCGCACCGCCTGCACCGGCGCACTGTCGATCTCCGTGCCGTAACTGGTGAGCAACTCCAGCCTGCCGTCGCTGATCCGGACCTTTCCGGCCCGGGTGAGCGAACGCAGCCGCTTGCCGATCCGCACGCCCGTGGCCGTGAACTCCGGCTCCGCCATCCTTCGCCGCCCCCTTGCGCCTCGCTCGCGGACCCCGGCCCGCGTGGGTCCGGATCCGGCCCGTGTCCGGTCGTACCGCCCGGGGTCGTACCGGCTCTGGTCATCCAGTGTGCGCCCCCGTTCGGGACGATCGTCCCGTCCGGTGCAGTCTGCCCCGATGCGGCCTGGAGCACCAGTACGCACGGGGCGCGTGCGACGGGCGCCCGGAGCACTCGCGCCAATGCGCCCCCGAGTGCCTCGCACGGGTGTGCCCCAGCGTGCCTTTGGGTGGCTCAAAGAAGCGTTTATGCAGGTGGGAAGCGGTGTGAAAGATGCTTATGCTCGAGGTGTCGGCCGCGCCAGTCGTCGTCGGCGCCCACCGTAAGGAGCCCCGCCGTGAGCACCACCCCACAGACCCGGACCGGCGCCACTCTCGACGTCGACCGCAGCGACGCCGCCTACCGTGACTGGCTGAAAGAAGCCGTCCGCAAGGTGCAGGCCGACGCCAACCGCTCGGCGGACACCCACCTGCTGCGCTTCCCGCTGCCCGAGCGGTGGGGCATCGACCTGTACCTGAAGGACGAGTCGACGCACCCCACCGGCAGCCTCAAGCACCGTCTCGCCCGCTCCCTGTTCCTCTACGGTCTGTGCAATGGCTGGATCCGGCCGGGCCGCCCGGTGATCGAGGCGTCCAGTGGCTCGACGGCCGTCTCCGAGGCCTACTTCGCCAAGCTGATCGGCGTGCCCTTCATCGCCGTCATGCCGCGCACGACGAGCGCCGAGAAGTGCCGCCTGATCGAGTTCCACGGCGGGCAGTGCCACTTCGTGGACGACTCCCGGAAGATGTACGAGGAGTCCGCCCGCCTCGCGATGGAGACGGGCGGTCACTACATGGACCAGTTCACCTACGCCGAGCGGGCCACCGACTGGCGCGGCAACAACAACATCGCCGAATCGATCTTCCGCCAGCTGGAGCTGGAGCGGTTCCCGGAGCCGGCCTGGATCGTCGCGACGGCCGGCACCGGCGGCACCTCGGCCACCCTCGCCCGCTATGTGCACTACATGCAGTACGACACCCGCATCTGCGTGGCCGACCCGGACAACTCCTGTTTCTTCGAGGGCTGGACCACCGGCGATCCGGACGTGACCTGCGACTGCGGCTCCCGCATCGAGGGCATCGGCCGGCCGCGCATGGAGCCGAGCTTCGTGCCCGGCGCCGTCGACCGGATGATGAAGGTCCCGGACGCGGCCAGCGTGGCCGCCGTACGCGCCCTGGAGCGGGCCATCGGCCGCAAGGCGGGCGGCTCCACGGGTACCGGCCTGTGGAGCGCGCTGAAGATCGTCTCCGAGATGGTCGCCCAGGGCCGCACGGGCAGCATCGTCACCCTGCTGTGCGACCCCGGGGACCGCTACCTCGACAAGTACTACTCGGACACCTGGCTGGAGGAGCAGGGCCTGGACATCGCCCCGTACGCGGCGGCGATCGAGTCCCTGCTGGCCACCGGCGTGTGGCCGGACTGAGCCGGCTCCCGAGCTCGCTTCCTGACCTTCGTCCGTGCCACCCGGGCCCGCTTCCTACCCCTCGTCCGTGCCGAGGGCCGCGCGGAGCATCGCGATGGCCTGGGCCACCGCGGCGCGGGTGGCCTGCGTGCCGCTGAGCGGGTTCAGCATCATGAAGTCGTGCGTGATCCCGTCGTAGCGGACCGTCGTGACGGGTACGCCGGCGGCCCGGAGGTTGGCCGCGTAGGCCTCGCCCTCGTCGCGCAGTACATCGGCCTCGTCGACGACGACGAACGCGGGCGGCAGCCCGGCCAGCTGCTCCCGGCTCGCCCGGAGTGGGGAGGCCGTGATCGCCGAGCGCTGGGCGGCGTCCGGCAGATAGGCCTCCCAGAACCACTCCATCGCCTTGGCGGTGAGGAAGTAGCCCTGGGCGAACTGCCGGTAGGAGGGCGTGTCCATCCCGGCGTCGGTGACGGGGTAGTAGAGCGACTGGTGGACGAAGCGGACGTCGCCGCG
This sequence comes from Streptomyces sp. NPDC044061, assembly GCF_056434305.1. Taxonomy (NCBI): domain Bacteria; kingdom Bacillati; phylum Actinomycetota; class Actinomycetes; order Kitasatosporales; family Streptomycetaceae; genus Streptomyces; species Streptomyces sp. NPDC044061. The sequence goes on from NZ_JBWKFL010000005.1 coordinate 38,677, forward strand.
CTCCTTGGCCAGCAGGGCCAGGGCCGCGGTCATGTTCCCGCCCACCGAGTCGCCCGCCACCGCGAGCCGGGCGGGGTCGAGGCCGTGCTCGGCGCCGTGTTCGACGATCCAGCGGGCGGTGGCGTATCCCTGCTCCAGGGCGACCGGGTACTGGGCCTCGGGCGAGCGCGTGTACTCGACGAAGACGACCGCGGCCCGGGCTCCGACGGCGAGTTCGCGCACCAGCCGGTCGTGGGTGTCCGCGTTGCCGAGGACCCAGCCGCCCCCGTGCATGTACAGCACCGCCGGCAGTGGCCGCGTCGCACCCTGCGGCCGTACGATGCGCACCCGCACATCGCCGACTTCGGCGGCCACGGTGACCCATTCGTCGTCGGCGGCGAGCTTCTCGATCGGCTGTGCCTGGAGGTCGTCGAGCACCTGGCGGGCCTTCTCCGCGCCGATCTCGTACAGGAACGGCGGCTGGGAGGTGGCGTCGGCAAGTTCCTGGGAGGCGGTCTCAAGAACGACGTCGCCGGTGGCGGGCTGGACGGTCATGACGGAATTCCTCAGGTCGGTCCGGATTGCGTACCCTCACCAGCATGAGTCCGGCCCACGGGGCTCGCATCCGTGGAACGCCGCCCCGGGCCGGCCGGGAGGCGCCGTGGGCTCGGGCCGGCCTGATCCGGAAGGAAGGCCCTAGCCGAGCCGTCGGTCCAGTGCCCTGACCGCGTCCCGGAACGCGCGGCCCACGCCCGGGCGTACGAGTCGGCACACGAGGCGGAACGCGGCCGTGCCGTCGAGGGCGAAGGTCATCCGCATCCGGGTCCCGGCGCCCGCGGGGGAGAGCCGCCACTCCTCGATCCATGCCCGGGCCCCGGGAGTGTTCGTCGCGTCGACGCGGTACGCGTACACCTCGGGTGCCTTCGCCACCAGCACCGACTCCTCGAAACGGATCCCGCCCCGCAGTCGTACCTCGCGCCCGCGCTCGGTCGGCCGGGCCGACGACACCGCCGAGAACCACTCCGGCCAGCCCGACACGTCCTCCGCGAGCGCCCGGAAGACCGCGTCCGGAGCGGCCGCGACCTGCCCCGTGAACACGAACCGCACGGGGGCGGTCTCGACGAATTCGCCCCCCACCGGGCGCAGACGGTGAACCATGCTGACGAACCCCCTCGTGAAGTCCCTTGACCAACCGGGGTGTTGCACGGCCAGCGTAACTGACGCTACGTCAGATGTCCTCGTCGTCCTCCGGCTCGCCCGCCACCACGAGACGCCGCAGGTGCTCGGAGATCTCCGTGCGCGCCTCGGTGGGCAGGCCCGCGTCGGTGACCAGCGTGTCCACCTGCTCCAGCGCGGCGAACGAGCTGAGACCGACCGTGCCCCACTTGGTGTGGTCGGCCACCACCACGACCCGGCGTGCCGACTGCACGAGCCGGCGGTTGGTCTCGGCCTCCGCCAGGTTCGGTGTGGACAGGCCCGCCTCGAGCGATATCCCGTGCACGCCGAGGAAGAGCAGGTCGAAGTGGAGCGCGGCGATCGCCTGGTCGGCCACCGGACCCACCAGCGAGTCGGACGGGGTGCGCACCCCTCCGGTCAGCACCACCGTGGCCGCGCCCTGTCGCTGCCCCGATGTGCGCTGTGCCGCGTGGAAGACGTCGGCGACCCGCACCGAGTTCGTCACCACGGTCAGGTCGGGCACCTCGAGCAGGTGCTGCGCGAGCGCGTAGGTCGTCGTACCGCCGGACAGGGCGATCGCCGTACCCGGCGTGACCAGCCGGGCCGCCGCACGCGCGATGTCCTCCTTGGCCGTCAGCTCCAGACCCGACTTGGCCTCGAAGCCCGGCTCGTGCGTGCTCGCCTCGACCACCGGGACCGCACCGCCGTGCACCTTCTCCAGCACACCCTGGCGGGCCAGCGCGTCAAGATCGCGGCGCACCGTCATGTCCGACACACCGAGCTTGCGGGTCAGTTCGTTGACCCGAACGCCACCCCGGCGCCGGACCTCGTCCAGGATCAGGGCGCGGCGCTGCTCCGCGAGGAGGTTCTGATTCTCACTCACGTACGCTCCGGTCCTTTCGCCGCGATCCCTCGTCCGACACGCCCCGCCGCACCTGCTCCGACCTGGACGTTCCATCCGTCTTCAGTGTGCGGGCGTCCCATCTTTTCACGGGAGGGCACCGGTTGCGCCACCACCTGTCACGACGCGCACATGCCATCCGGTCACATCCGGGCGCAACGCCTTCCGTCCGCCGTCACACGGACCGGGGAGATTCCTTGGCGAGAGGTGTGGCGGGGCCCCGAAACGGAGATCCTGTTCCGCGCACGGACACCGGCCATCAGGCGCGTCACGGGGGAAAACAGTGGAACGTGCGCAGGAACGCGTCGCCCGGCGGGACATCGACGGTCCCGCCCCGCGGCCCACGGAGACGGTGACCGAGCTGGAACTCCTGGTGCACGGAGTCGGCGGCACCACCCCGGAGAAGATGCTCGGCGACCCGCGGTCGGTCCGGATCACCGGCGACGACACGGCAGCGGTCTTCCGGCGCGCCGACCACACCGAGGACGCCCCGGCCGGGCAGGGCCCGGTGCAGGAGGCGTACGTCTGGTGCAACCTCACCTCAGGCGACGGCAGCCGGGCCCTGTGGCTGCTGTTACTGCCCTTCATGGTGGTCAACCGCGCCCACTGGATGCGCCCCGCCGCCCGCGGCCGCGGGCGCACCGTGCGGTTCTACGGCCTCCTCGTGCGCCTGGCCGCCCTCACCCTCACCGTGCTGCTGGTGGCCGCGGCCTGCGAGGTCGCCCTCGACCTGGTGGCCTGGCAGTGCGCGGGCGTCACCGCCTGCGCCCGCCGCCACTCCTGGCTGCGCTTCCTCTCGCCCACCGCCTCGGGCGGCGCCTGGTGGAGCCTGCCCGGCCGCCGGCTCGCGCTCGCCGCGTCGGTCCCGACCGCCCTCACCGCCCTGCTCTGGTACCTCTCGCACCGCACCTGGAGCGCGTACGAGTCCCACCGGCCGATGGCCCGCGACCCCGAGCCGGAAACCGACGACAGCGCCCTCGCCCGGCCCGGCTTCTGGTACGGCCGCCGCCTGGTGGCCCGGCTGCGCGCGGCCCACACCGCCGCGGGCCTGCTCACCGTCGCCGCCGCACTCGCCACGCCCGCGGCCCGCTTCGACCACCGCTCCGGCGGCCCCGCGGCCCTGGACGCCCTCAGCTGGCTCCTCGCCGCCGCCCTGCTCGGCTGCGCGGCCGCCGTGGTGGGCGTGGTCTGCCGCCGGGGCCGCAGCGAGAACCGCCTCGACCAGGGTCTGGACCGTCACCTCGTACACCGTCTGCCGCTCGGCGCCCTCGGCCTGCTGCTGCTCACCCTGCTCTACGCCGGCTGGTCGCGACCCGGCTGGCGGTCCACCGGGCGGCTGCCCGGGGACCCGGCCTTCGGCACCCTCATGCTCGCCCAGGGTCTGCTCGTCGTCGTCCTCGCCGCCGTCGCCCACGACCTGTACCGCCGCCACCCGGACCCGCGCGCCGGGATGCGCGGCCTCGGCGGGCCGGCCGTCGCGCTGCTCGCCTGCGCGCTGGGCGGTGTGATGTCCGGCGGGCTCGCGCAGCGTGTCGCCGACTGGCTGGACGGCACCCGGGCCCTGCTCGACGGGCCGCCGGTCCTCCTGACCTGGCAGGCGTCCCTGATCCCGCCCGTGCTGCTGGTGCTCCTCGCCCTGACCGCCGCACTCGCCCTGCGCACCGCCCGGCTCGCCCGCTTCGAACGCGACCGCGTACGTCACGACCACCCCGGCGAGCCCGAGGACCCCTCCCGCACCCGCGGCATCGCCCACGCCCGGGCCATGGCCACCCTCACCGACCGGGCACCGCTGGTCGTCGCCGTACTTGCCACCACCACGCTCCTGCTGGGGGCCGGCGCGCTGACCGGCGCCCTGGCCACCGGGCGGCCCCCCGAAGGAGCGGCCCGAGGGACCTACGACGTCGTCCAGGCCGTGGCCGAGACCTCGCAGGCGCTCGGCTCCTGGCTGGTCGGGCTCGGCTTCCTGCTGTTCGTCACCTGGGGCCGGCGCGCCTACAAGGACGCCTCGGCCCGGCGCACCATCGGCATCCTGTGGGACGTCGGCACGTTCTGGCCGCGCGCCGCCCACCCCTTCGCCCCGCCCTGCTACGCCGAGCGCGCCGTACCCGATCTGACCTGGCGGATGGCGACCTGGACCCGGCGCACCGGCGGCCGCCTGGTGCTCTCCGGCCACTCCCAGGGCAGCGTCCTGGCCGCGGCGGCGGCCTGGCAGCTGACCCCGTCCGTGCGCGGTCGCGTCGCCCTGCTCACGTACGGCTCCCCGCTGGAACGTCTGTACGGCCGCTGGTTCCCCGCCCACTTCGGCCCCTCTGCCCTGGCCGCCCTGCACCGCGACGTCGCCTGCTGGCGCAACCTGCACCGCCTCACCGACCCCATCGGCGGCCCGGTCCGCCTTCCCGGTGACTGCGGCCCGGAAGTGGACCACGCCCCCTTGAAGGACCCGCTCGTCTACGGCCGCACCCCCGAGCACCCCCTCCCGGCCCCCATCCTCGGCCACTCCGACTACCAGGCCGACCCCGCCTTCGCGCGGGAGAGATCCCGTCTGCTGGCCCGCCTGCGCCCGGACCTCCCGGGGCAGCGCCCGGAAGAGGGAACCCCGGTGTGACGCGAAGCCGTGTGCCCGACGGCGGGGACGGCACGGAGGCCGCCTGACTCAGGGCAGGTCCGGCAGGTCCTCCGCGTACAGCAGCGTCAGGTCGTCGGTGCTGGGGTCCGCCAGCTGGGCGACGCGGCTCGCGTGCCGTTCCACCATCGCCTCGAAGGTCTGGCGTGCCGTACGGCCGTTGCCGAACGCGGGGCCCTTCGGGATCGCCGTGAAGTACTTCAGCAACGCCTCCGCGGCACCCGGCGCCAGCCGGTACTCGTGCTCGTCGGCCTGCTGCTCCACGATCCGGAGCAGCTCCTCCGGGCCGTAGTCACCGAAGGTGATGGTCCGGGAGAAGCGGGAGGCCACACCGGGGTTGACGGAAAGGAAGCGCGCCATCTCGGCCGTGTAGCCGGCGACGATCACCACCACCGCGTCCCGGTGGTCCTCCATCAGCTTCACCAGCGTGTCGATGGCCTCCTTGCCGAAGTCCCGCCCGGCGTCCTCCGGGGACAGCGCATAGGCCTCGTCGATGAACAGCACACCGCCGCGCGCCCGTTCGAAGGCCTCCTGGGTGCGGATCGCGGTGGAGCCGATGTGCTCGCCGACCAGGTCGACCCGGGACACCTCGACCAGGTGGCCCTTCTCCAGCACCCCGAGGGAGGCGAGGATCTCGCCGTAGAGCCGGGCGACCGTCGTCTTGCCGGTGCCGGGAGAGCCCGTGAAGACCAGATGCCGCTTGACGGAGGCCGCCTTCAGGCCTGCCTGCTGCCGGCGCCGGCCCACCTCGATCATGTCCGTCAGCGCCCGCACCTCACGCTTGACGCTCTCCAGGCCCACCAGCGCGTCCAGTTCGCCCAGCACGGCCTTCGACGTGCGGGCCGGCTGCTCCGGCGCGGGCGGCGTGATCAGCGGCTCCTGCTCCGTGGTGCGCTGCCCCGGGATCGAACCGAGCAGCCCCGGAGAGTGGGACGACGCCTGCACGGCCGTCTCGTGCGCCGCCGGCGGCCTGAGGCTGCCGCTCTCGTCGCTCGTGCAGTCCTCCACGACCGGACCAGTCCCGGCCCCCGTGTCCGGGCCGGGGTCCGCGAACTCGTAACCACCGCGCGCACACCGCTCCGTACGGCACTTCCTGAGCGTCGTACGGCAACCGTCGATCACATGGAAGCCGTAGCCGCCGCTGCCGCTGACGCGGCAGTTCAGGAAGCTGCCCCGGCCGCCGGCGGAGACGTAGAAGCCCGCCTCGGCGGGGGAGTCGACCGTGCACCGCTCGATGGTCGGGTCGGCGCCCTTGGTGACGATCACGCCGGTCTGGGTTCCGGCCAGCGTGCAGTTGTTGAGCGTGCCGCCGCTGCCGTGGTCGCGGAACCAGGCGCCGGTGGCGGCCTCCCTGATCCGGCAGTCGTCGAGCTGCGCGGTGGCGCCGTCGCTCACCGACACGGCAGTGTTGCGCACCTGGGACAGGTCGCTGTCCACGACGTCCGCGCGCGAGCCGCGGTCCAGCACGAACAGCGCGTCCGGCACGTCGTGCACCCGGCAGGAGTCGAGCACCGCGGTGGCGCCGTCGCTCACCCACACCGCCGGGTAGTCGCCCGTGCTGTCGAAGATCTCGCACTGGTTGGCGTCCACCCGGGTGCCCGGGTCCCACACCGACAGGCCGTTGCGGCCGAACTGACGGACCGTCGTCCGGGTCAGCGTGAGCACCGAACGGGAACGCAGGTCGACGGCGTTCTCCGGGATGTCGTGGATCCGGCAGTCGGCGAGCGTGAGCACGGCGTCCGTGTCGAGCGTGACCCCGTCGGCCGTGGTGCGGTGCACATCGCAGTCGGTCAGGTGTGCCGTGGCCCGCTGGGTGACCTGCACCCCGGAACCCCGGACCTCGTACACCTCGCAACCCACCGCCTCCAGCGCGGAGTTCTCCCCGGTGGCACTCAGCCCGGTGCCGGAGGCGTGGTGCACCCGGCAGCGCTCCAGACGGGGGTGGGCGCCACCGCGGACGGCCACGCCCGCCTGCCCGGCCGCCACGACCTCGCACTCCTCGAACACCCCGCCACCGCCGTCGAGGACCGCGATACCGATGCCGGCCGGGTTGTCGACGGTGCAGCGCCGCACGGTCGGGCGCGCCCCGCCGCGCACCTCGATGCCCGCCGCGGACCGCGTGACGATCCGCACGTCCATCAGCTCGGGCGTGCCCTCCTCCACCAACAGGGCGGGCGCCGCCGAGTCCTGGCCCTCCACGTGCAGGTCCTGGACCACCGCGGAGGCCCGCACCGTCAGCGGCACACCGTCCATGGGCGCGATCCGCACCGAGCCCGGCGAGCCCTCCGGTCCGCGCAGCGTCACGGCCCGCTGGACGACGAGGTTCTCCCGGTAGGTGCCGGGGGCGATGGTGAGGACGTCACCGTCGGCGGCGGCCTCCAGGGCGGCGGCGAGCGAAGCGTACTCACCCGTGCGGCGCCGCCACCGCGATGTACCGGTGTGCGTCACCTGGACCGTGCCCTGTGCCATGGCGTTGCTGTGCCCCCACCTCGTCGAACGCGGGTCTGTGCCGATAACGAGTCGGCCGGTCCACCGTAGCGTGCGCGCGGCTGGTGGGTTGACCAGAGCCGGAAGGCCGTCAGCTGCCGGTGCCCGCCTTGCCCCAGTCCGGGCCCGCCCGGTCCCAGGCCTGGTCCCAACGCGCGTACCGGCGGCGGACCATGCGCCAGACGATCAGGCGCCGGCCGCTCTCGACCAGGCCCGCCGTCAGCAGGGCCGCGCCGAACCCGGCGAGCACCGCGTGCGTCGTCGCCGTCGGTGAGTCCAGCGGGCGGGTGGTTATTCGTCCGTGCGGATCCGTCCAGAGCCTGAAGTGGTCGCCCCGGTGCGGCGATTTGAGGTTCGCCAGGGCCGGGCCGTGCTGCCGTGTGCCGTCCGGTGCCGTCCAGTCGGCGAGGACACGGCTGCGGGCGTCGTGCGCGGCGCTGGTGTCGGGGTCGGTCTCCACCGGGGCGCCGCCCAGCCTGCGGACCACGGTGGCCGTGACCAGGTGCCGGGCGTGCCGCTGCTCCCGTACGGCGTGCTGGAGGGAGTCCTGGGCCGCCGCGCCGACCAGGGAGCCGATCACGGGCGCGGCCACGGCGACCAGTACCAGCGCCACGAGGGCCACCCAGGCCTCGGTCAGATCGGTCGCACGGTGCAGCGGGTTGCGCCGCCAGCGCCACAGGCCGCCGATTGCCCGCACGTCCCCCACCCCCTTCCGCTCCGTGATAGCCCCCGGCGGCGTCGCCGACCCCTGCCCCCGGCCAAGAGAGAGCGAGATCACTCCTGATCGGGGCCTCTCACGGAATTCTCATGTCGTCCTCCCCAACGACCGGCACCCGCCGCCCGGTTCCCGGTTGCCGAGCCATTCACCGACGCGGGTGCGCCGACGCGGTCGCCGTTGCCGGTGCCCTCGCTTCCGGCCCGGGGTGCCGTGCGGCGGACCGAGTCGTCCGCATGTGCTACGTCAGCACCCGCACCGGGTCCCCGACCCGGATCGTGCCGGGCGCGAGGGGCACGAGGTTCTGGCCGAAGAGCAGCTGGCCGCCCACCCTGCGGTGCCGTGCCAGCGTGCGCAGGGGTTCGCGGCCGCGAGCGGCGGTGTCCTGGTCGGTCGTGGTCACGACGCAGCGTCCGCAGGCCTTGGCGACCCGGAAGACCACCTCGCCGATGGTGATCCGGGTCCAGTGGTCCTCGGCCCAGGCCTCGGTGCCCGCGATGACCACGTTCGGCCGGAAACGGTTCATGGGCAGCGGGCCCTCGGCGGCGTGATCTCCCAGCGCTATGAGCGAGTTCAGGGCGTCGAGCGAGGCGACGGTCGTGACCAGCAGGGGGTAGCCGTCGGCGAAGCTCACCGTCTCGCCGGGCAGTGCGTGGTCGGGGTCGACGGGGCGGCGGGTGGCCGGATCGTCCATGTGGACCAGACGGACGGCGGCACCCAGGTAGGCGGAACACCACTCATGAACGGCGTCGGCGGCCGGGACCGCCTCCACCTTCGTGCCGAAGACGATCGCGGGCACCGTCGCCGCGGGGTCCGGAACGCGGACGGTCAGCTGCTCCTGCCCGGGTGCGGACAGACGAATGCCGCCGCCGGGCAAGGGCTCGGCGGCGGCCAGTGCGAGTCGCGGCTGCTCGCGCTGCGTGACGACCTTTCCCCCGTCGTCGATCAGTGCCCAGCGTCGGTCTCCGGCCAGCCCCCAGGGCTCCACCACGGCCTCCCGGGGCGCGACGCCCCGGAATGCCTTGACCGGATGTACGTGGACCGACTGCAGTTCTGCGTTCCCCATGACGCCATCGTGCCAGGCGGCACGGACAACCGGGGGCGCAGGTCAGTAGCCGCGGTACTGCTGGTTGTTGTACGGGTCCTGGTAGGGAGCGGGCGCGGGCCGCGGCGCGGCGGGGCGCATGGCCTCGTACCCCGTGCCGCCCGCCATCGGGCGCGGCTGCTGCGGGGCCTGCGGGCCGGGATACCCGCGCGGCGCGCTCGCCTGCTGAGGGATGTAGGCCGTGGGCGCCTGCTGCAGCGGGGCGGGCTGCGGCATCTGCGGGTAGCCGTAGGCGGGAGCCTGGTGGGACGGGGCCGCCGGGAGGGCGGGCAGTGCCGACGGCAGCGCGGGCAGGTGGCTGCCCGAGTCGTACGCGGCGGGGACCCGGATCGGGGCGATCTGCGGGGTGCCCCGCTCGGCCACGAGCGAGTCGTAGATCGGGGTGTCCGGGAAGGAGGCGGAGTAGTAGCCGCCGCCATAAGTGGAGCGGGGGGAGGTCATGGCACATAAGTTAAGCCCACGATGTGCTGGTTGGGGAGACCGATAAGAGGGTTGTTTTCCGTGTCGGCAGTGACTCGGGATCCCCAATCAGAGCGAACTTGGCAAAAATGGACGTCGATCATCGTTTAGATCGTGTAAAAGCCGAGCTCCCGCCGGGTTACCGGCGGTTGACCGGCGATCTTCCCGCGCCGCCCATGGGAGTTCTCCGCCCCCCGGGAATAGGTTGGGCGGGTAGGGATGATCCGGGAGCCCGGGTACCTCCGGGACACCGACACGATGGGGGCGGACATGACAATGCCGAAAGGATCGAATGCGCCGGTGCCGAGCTCGGCCCTGCGCGTCGAATTGGGCTGGCGCTCCGGGCCGGGCGTGCCCGACGCGGACGCCTCGGCGCTGCTGCTCGCGGCCGGAAAGGTCCGCTCCGACGGGGACTTCGTCTTCTACAACCAGCCCGCGCACGCCTCGGGCGCGGTCCGTCACGAGGGCAAGCGGACGGCCGGGGGCCACGTCACCGACACCCTGGTCGTGGATCTCGCGCGCGTGGAGAGCGGGATCGAGCGCATCGTCCTGGCGGCCTCCGCGGACGGCGGGACGTTCGGTCAGGTCCCGGACCTCTACATCGAAGTGACCGACGGCGGCGGAGACGTGGTCGCCCGCTTCGACAGCCCCGGCGCGACCGTGGAGACGGCCTTCCTGCTCGGCGAGTTCTACCGCCGACAGGGCGGCTGGAAGTTCCGCGCAGTCGGCCAGGGCTACAGCAGCGGACTCGAAGGGCTGGCAACGGACTTCGGCATCACCGTCGACGAGCCGCAGCACGCCGCGCCGCCGGTCACCCCCACGGCACCGCCTCCCGCGCCGGCCACCACACCGCCACCCGCGCCGCCGGTCCCGTTTCCGGTCACGATGCCGCCGCCGACCACCGCCGCGGTTCCCCCGCCACCGGCCCCTCCGGCCCCCACGGTCCCTCCGGCCGCACCGGTGCGCCTGTCCAAGGTCACCCTCACCAAGGCGGCCCCTTCCGTCTCGCTGGCCAAGCAGGGCGGCACCTCCGGTGCCATGCGGGTCAACCTCAACTGGCAGGTGCGCAAGCAGTTCCCGGGCCGGGGCGGCCGATGGGGCGCCGGCTCGGCGGACCTCGACCTCGACCTGTGCGCCCTGTACGAACTCGCCGACGGCCGCAAGGGCGTCGTACAGGCGCTCGGCAACGCCTTCGGGTCCCTGCACCGGCCGCCGTACATCCACCTCGACGGCGACGACCGCACCGGCGCCGTGGCGAGCGGTGAGAACCTCACCATCAACCTCGACCACAAGCAGGACTTCCGGCGCATCCTGGTCTTCGTCACCATCTACGAGGGCGCCGCCTCCTTCGCCGACCTGCACGCCACGGTCACCCTGCGGCCCCAGCACGGCGCCCCGATCGACTTCTCCCTGGACGAGTGCACGGTCCCCTCCACGGTCTGCGCGCTCGCCCTGATCACGCACACGGGCGACGACCTCGTAGTCCAGCGCGAGGCGCGGTACCTGGTGCCGGAGCGCGGGGTGAGCCCGCAGCGGACCATGGACCGCGCCTACGGGTGGGGCATGAACTGGACCCCCGGGCGCAAGTAGCGGGCTCAGCCCTCCTCGGGCACGGCGTCCGGACGCGCGTACGTGCGGCCCTTCCAGGCCGCCCCGCGCCCCCGGTAGTGCTGCACGGCGGAGTCGACCGTCATGAGGAGGTAGAGCAAGGCGGTGAACGGCAGCAGCGGTGCGAGCCACAGCGGCTGCCGGTAGTAGCGGAGCATCGGAACGTACGTCCCTGTCATCACCGCCCACGCCACCGCGCCGACGACCGCCGTCGCCGTGCTGCCCGCGACCGCGCCCACGACCACGGCCGCGGGCGGCACCAGGTACACCAGGGCGAGCCCGGCGACCGTGCCGAGCAGCAGCAGCGGGTTGTGCCGCAGCTGGGCGTACGCGCTGCGCGAGACCATCCGCCACAGGTCGTGCAGCCGCGGGTAGGGGCGCACGCTGTCCACCCGGTCCGCCAGCCCCAGCCAGATGTGACCGCCGGTGCCCTTCACCGCGCGCGCGAGCGCGACGTCGTCGATGACGGCGTGCCGGATCGCGTCCGGGATCCGCGCGTTCTCGGCGGTGTCCTCGCGCAGCAGGACACAGCCGCCCGCCGCTGCCGCCGTCCGTGATCCCCGCCGACCGATCCAGCGGAAGGGATACAGCTGTGCGAAGAAGTAGACGAACGCCGGGACCACGAACCGTTCCCACGAGCTCTCCACCCGCAGCCGCGCCATCTGCGACACGACGTCGAAGTCCCCGGTGCGGGCCGCCGCCACCAGCTCGCGCAGGCTGTCCGGCGCGTGCGCGATGTCGGCGTCCGTCAGAAGCAGATACTCGGGGTCACGCGCGCGTGCGAGGCCGATGCCGTGCCGCACCGCCCACAGCTTGCCCGTCCAGCCCGCGGGCGGCTCGCCGGGGGAGTCCACCGTGAGCGGCAGCCCGCCGTGCCGCCGGGCCAGCTCACGGGCCAGCTCCCCGGTGCCGTCCGTGCTCCCGTCGTCCACGAGGAAGACCTCCGCGCGGCCCGGGTAGTCCTGCGCGAGCAGTGACGGCAGGCTCACCGGCAGCACGGCGGCCTCGTCACGGGCCGGGACCACGACGCAGACGGACGGCCATTCCCCGGGATCCCGGCGCGCGGGGAGCCGGACGTCCGTGCGCCAGAAGAAGCCCTGGCACAGCAGCAGCCAGCACCAGGCGGCGAGGGATACGACGGCGGTCCACACGATCGCGCTCACGGGCGCAGTCTGCCCCACCGGACCGGGCCGCGAGGTCCTATCGTCTATCGTGGCCGGGTGAAGATCGCGCTCATGGACTCCGGAATCGGCCTCCTGGCGGCCACCGCCGCGGTACGGCGTCTGCGGCCCGACGCGGATCTCGTCCTCTCCCTGGACCCCGACGGTATGCCGTGGGGACCGCGCACGACCGAGGATCTCACCCGGCGTGCCCTGGCCGTCGCCGAGGCCGCCGCGGCCCACCGGCCGGACGCCCTGATCATCGGCTGCAACACCGCCACCGTGCACGCGCTGCCCGCTCTGCGCGCCCGCCTGGAACCCGGCATCCCGGTGATCGGCACGGTCCCGGCGATCAAGCCGGCCGCGGCGGGCGGCGGTCCGGTCGCCATCTGGGCGACGCCGGCCACCACCGGCAGCCCCTACCAGCGAGGTCTCATCGAGGATTTCGCCGGCGGCGTCCAGGTCACCGAGGTGCCCTGCTGGGGGCTCGCCGAGGCCGTCGAGCACGCGGACGAGTCGGCCATCGACGCGGCGGTCACCGCGGCGGCCGCGCTGACCCCGCAGGACGTAACGACCGTCGTCCTGGGCTGCACCCATTACGAGCTGGTGGCGGAACGTATCCGCACCGCCGTCCAGCGCTCCGGCGCCGCGCCGCTCGTGCTGCACGGCTCCGCCGGAGCCGTGGCCGCCCAGGCGCTGCGCCGCCTCGGCGAGCAGCCCGCACCCGAGGCCCCGGCCGAGGGCACGCTCACGGTGCTGCTGAGCGGACGCGAGGGCACGCTGCCCACGGCCGCGCTGCACTACGCCGAAGGCCGGCTGCTCCCCGCCGCGGGCCCGCTCGCCGACCGGCGCTGACCGGCTCCGGCCCGGGGCGCGCACCGTCTCCGGCTGCGCCGCCCGGAGCAGTCACCCTCCGCGAGCGGGTACCCGCCCAGCGAAACCTGAGTAACCTCGTAAACATGAGGGAGCACCGCCACGCCCAGGACACCTCGCACCCCGACGTCTGGACCGGACGTGCCACCAACCGGGTGCAGTGGCTGCTGGCGCTGGTCGGCGCGGCCTGTATGGCGCTCGGCATCGAGCTGGCCGTGGACTCGGCCTGGACCTCGGGCGTCGCCCCGCTGGCGATGTCCGTCGTCGGCTGCATCGCGGCCGGTCTGCTGGTCCTCTTCGGCACGCTCGCCTTCGTGCACGTCGACCTCAAGCTCGACAAGGAGTGCGTCGAGGTGCGCTGCGGTCACATCGGGGTGCCCCGCCGCCGCATTCCGCTCTCCCAGGTCGTCGGCGCCGACTTCACCCCGCACGTCACCCCGCGCCAGTGGGGCGGCTGGGGCTATCGCTGGCGCCCCGAGAAGGGCACCGCGGTCGTCGTCCGGCGCGGCGAGGGCGTCGTGCTGAGCCTGTGGGACGGTCACACCTTCACGATCACCGTGGACAACGCGGAGTCCGCGGTCCGGGTGATCAGGGACCGGCTTCGGAAGATCACCCCGGGCCCCACCCTCTGAGACCGGCGGACCGAACGGGGCCGCGCCCCGTACCTGCTCCGGCCCGTGATCACGGGCGCCGGAACAACCACTGTCGTCGGTCGACGTCGACCTTCGGACTGTCGTCGGTCACCGCTCGAGCCGCGCACTCTCACCGGTCAGCGGTCGTGCCGTCGCCCACCCCGCCAGCAGCCCCGCTCCCGCCGTCACCGTGGTGAAGCTGAGCGCGTTGCCCACCGACGCGAGCGCGGCCAGTGCGGTCAGGGCAGCGCCCGCGGTGAGCGCGACCGGGGTGGAGCGCGGAGTGCGCCACAGGGCGTAGAGGGCCCAGCCGAACGCGGCGGCCAGCAGGAGCAGCCCGACGAGGCCCTGCTCCGCCGCCTGCTGGAGCGGCGCGGAGTGCGGTCTGCCGTCGGCCGGCAGCCCCTGCGGCGGCCTACCGCTCGGCTCGCCGAAGCGGCCGGGGCCGATCCCGAGGAGGGCGTGCCGGTGGGCCAGCCGCAGGGCGTCCCGCCAGAGCTGCACCCGGTGCGGTGCCAACCGGCCCCCCAGTGCCTCGGCAAGACCGCCGGGCACCGTGCCCGCGGCGACCGCCCAGATCGTCCCCGCCACCACCACGACCAAGACCCCCAGGCCCACGATGGCGGGGCCCCGGTGGCGCATCGAACCCGCGGCGAGCGAGCACAGCAGTACGGCGGCACTCGCGGCGCAGCCGGTGGCCGAGCCCATGGCGGCCCCGGTCAGCGCGATGGTGACGGCCAGCAGCCGCAGCCCGAGCCGCAGCGCGGGCCGGCGCGCGGCCCACGCCGCGCAGCACGCCGCGCCGGTGGCGAGTGCCAGCAGGGCGGCGACACCACCGGCGTGCCCCAGCGGGGCGGCGTACCAGTGGCCGGGGGAGAAGCCGGGCATCACCACGGCCAGCGCGAATCCGGCCGACGCACCGATGCCGGGCGCCGTCACCGGGAGCAGCGCCCCGGAGATCCGGCCCGTGGCGTAACCGGCGGCCACGGCGAGCACCGCGAGCAGCACTCCCTCGGGGCGCCCCTCGTGAGCCGCCGCCGTGACCAGCGACCACGCGGCGCACGCTCCGAGCAGGATCATGCCCGCCCCGTCGGAAACGTTTCGTCTGACGCTGTAGGCGTCCGCGCCGTCCGCACCGGCCGCGGACCTCGTCCCCGTCGACCCCACCCGCCGCCCCTCGCACCCCGGTCCCCCGACCTGTGGCAGGCCCCGGCCGCACGCACCCGAACCGGCCGCACCACTGAGGCTGGGGCACACCGTAACGGCTGAAGAGCGACTTGTGGACGAGTAGAGCAGGAACAGCGTCATTTCCGGCGCGGTCCGGGTGCGCACGGGGCCCGTACGGTCCGTGCTGTCGGCGTCAACGTCACTCGCCGTACACTCACCCGGGTGACCGTCACCGCAACTTCCGTGGGCCAGTCCGACCAGCTCCAGTCGCCCCCCGCGCCGTCCGCGCGCGGTCGACGCCTCCTGCGTCTGGTCCCGGCCGTCGCCTCCGCCCTCTGTGGAGTGCTGCTCTACGTCAGCTTCCCGCCGCGCACCCTGTGGTGGCTGGCCCTGCCCGCCTTCGCGGGCTTCGCCTGGGTGCTGCGCGGCCGCACCTGGAAGGCGGCCCTGGGCCTCGGCTACCTGTTCGGACTCGGCTTCCTGCTGCCGCTGCTGGTGTGGACCGGCGTGGAGGTCGGTCCCGGCCCCTGGCTCGCGCTGGTCGCCATCGAGGCCCTCTTCGTCGCCCTCGTCGGGGTGGGCACGGCCGCGGTGTCCAAGCTACCGGCCTGGCCGTTGTGGGCGGCCGCCGTCTGGATCGCCGGAGAAGCGGTACGCGCGCGCGTGCCGTTCCGGGGCTTCCCCTGGGGCAAGATCGCCTTCGGTCAGGCGGACGGTGTCTTCCTGCCGCTCGCCGCGGTGGGCGGCACCCCGGTGCTCGGCTTCGCCGTCGTCCTGTGCGGATTCGGCCTGTACGAGGCGGGGCGCCTGGTCGCCGAGCGGCGCCGCACCCGGTCCCTCCGCCGCGGGGCGGCGGCCGCGGCGCTGCTGAGCGTCGCCGTGCCGGTGGCGGGAGCGGTCGCGGCCCGGCCACTGGTGAGCGACAAGGCGGAGGCCGGCACCGCGACCGTCGCGGTCATCCAGGGCAACGTGCCGCGCTCCGGCCTGGAGTTCAGCGCACAGCGCCGGGCGGTCCTCGACCACCACGTGCGCGAGACCCTCGAGCTCGCCGCCGACATCAAGTCCGGCAAGGCCGCCAAGCCCGACTACGTCCTGTGGCCGGAGAACTCCTCCGACATCGACCCCTTCACCAACCCCGACGCGGCCACCGTCATCAACGAGGCCGCCAAGGCCGTCGGGGTGCCCATCTCGGTCGGCGGGGTCGTCGAGAAGGACGGCAGGCTGCTCAACGAGCAGATCCTCTGGGACCCGGTCAAGGGACCGACGCAGACCTACGACAAGCGGCAGGTGCAGCCGTTCGGCGAGTACCTCCCGCTGCGCGGGCTCGTCGGCGCGATCAACAAGAACTGGACCGGCATGGTCCGCCAGGACTTCAGCCGGGGCAGCACGCCGGGCGTGTTCGACATCGACGGCGCCCGGGTCGGCCTCGCCACCTGCTACGAGGCCGCCTTCGACTGGGCCGTGCGGGACACCGTCACCCACGGCGCGGAGATGATCTCCGTACCGAGCAACAACGCCACCTTCGACCGCAGCGAGATGACCTACCAGCAGCTCGCCATGTCCCGCGTCCGCGCCGTCGAGCACAGCCGGACCGTGACGGTGCCGGTCACCAGCGGCGTCAGCGCGGTCATCATGCCGGACGGGACGATCACTCAGAAGACCGGCATGTTCGTGCCCGCCTACCTCGTCCAGAAGGTGCCGCTGCGCACCTCCGAGACCCCCGCCACCGAGCTGGGCATCCTGCCGGAGATCGCCCTGGTGCTGGTCGCGGCGGGTGGCCTCGGCTGGGCGATCGGATCGGGGCTGCGCGGGCGGCGGGTCGGCAGCGCGTAGTCGTACGAGCCTGGCACGCCCCTTGAACAGGCACGGAAAGAGGTGGACGGCCCGTTAGGGTCGGTCCATGGCTACTCCTGAATTCATCCGCACGCTCCGGGCCTCCGCGGGCCACCAGCTGCTGTGGCTCCCGGGGGTCACCGCGATCGTCTTCGACGACGAGGGCAGAGTGCTCCTGAACCGGCGGTCCGACACGCGCAAGTGGTCGGTGCTCGGCGGCATCCCGGAGCCGGGCGAGCAACCCGCCGCCTGCGCCGTGCGGGAGGTCTTCGAGGAGGCGGCCGTGCACTGCGTCGCCGAACGGGTCGTCCTCGTCCAGGCCCTGGAGCCGGTCACCTACGCCAACAGGGACGTCTGCCAGTACATGGACATCACCTTCCGCTGCCGGGCCGTGGGCGGCGAGGCGCGGGTCAACGACGACGAGTCGCTGGAGGTGGGCTGGTTCACGGTGGACGCGCTGCCCGATCTGAACGAGTTCGGGCGGTTCCGGATCAAGCAGGCCATGTCCGAGGCACCCACATGGTTTGACCCTATGACCCTCGGCTGAAGTGTGGGTGGCCACCACATGTGGTGAGGAGTGGGCTCCGCCTAGGGTCGACATATGACCTCGTCCAGCCCGCTGCCCGGGTCCCACCCCCCTGCCCACCCCTCCGCCCTCGACCTCGGCGGCCGCACCGCCCTCGTCACCGGCGCCGCCAGTGGCATCGGACGCGCCTGCGCGCTGCGGCTCGCCGCCGCCGGGGCCGAGGTGAGAGCCGTCGACCGGGACGCGGCGGGCCTGGCCGAACTGGCGGACCTCGCCAGGCGGACCGGGGACCTCAAGGGCACGGTCGAACCCCACGTCCTGGACCTCACCGACCTCGACGCGGCCGAGCGCGCCGCCGCCGGCACCGACGTCCTGGTCAACAACGCCGGACTGCAACTCGTCCGCCCGCTGGAGGAGTTCCCGCCCGACGTCTTCCACACCGTGCTGACCGTCATGCTGGAGGCGCCCTTCCGGCTCGTCCGCGGTGCACTCCCGCACATGTACGCGCAGGGCTGGGGCCGGATCGTGAACGTGTCCAGCGTCCACGGACTGCGTGCCTCCGCCTTCAAGGCCGCCTACGTGGCCGCCAAACACGGCCTCGAAGGCCTCTCCAAGACGGCCGCCCTGGAGGGCGCCCCCCACGGTGTGACCTCCAACTGTGTGAACCCGGCCTATGTGCGCACCCCACTGGTCGAGAAGCAGATCGCCGACCAGGCCGAGGCGCACGGCATCCCCGAGGAGCGCGTGCTGTCCGAGATCCTGCTCAAGGACAGCGCCGTCCAGCGGCTCATCGAACCGGAGGAGGTCGCGGAGGCCGTGGCGTACCTGTGCAGCCCCCAGGCGTCCTTCGTCACCGGCACCTCGCTGGTCCTGGACGGCGGGTGGACGGCCCACTGAGCGGGCCGCCGGCGCCGGGCCCCGGAGTTTTCCACGGGCCCGACGGGCCGGGCCCATGCGGAATCCTTTGACTCCTCCCACTCGTGAATGAGTGGGATTCCTGGCTCACTTCGCCTGACTCCTAGCAGGGGGCAGGGCTTACAAGATCGGCACCAGCCGGGTTGAGACCAGCCCGGACGAGCATCACGCGGGCGGAGTTCTTGTCTCGCGGCGAGACAGTTCCGCATGCAGTGCACGTATACGTTCTCTCGGAGAGGGGGAGTGCGTGCTTGGCTCTCGCTCCGCACTGCGCGCAGTCCATCGTGGTGTGCGCGGGATGTACCAGGTGCACCGTGCGCCCGTGCTTGCGGGCCATCTCGACCAGCGCCGTCTTGGTCGCGCCGATCGCGGCATCGGCAGCCTTGCGGGCCATCGTGGTCTTCGCGAGGAACTTCGGCCGGAAGTCCTCAACCGCGATGTGGTCGAAGTTTCGGGTCACACGCTTCGCCCACTTGCGGCCGGTGTCCTGCCGCTGCCGGGCGATCTTCTTCGACACCTTCGCCGCCGCTTTGCGGGCCTTGCGGTACCCGTTCGTGTCGGGCCGGTTCTTCGGACTCCGGCGCCGGGTCATCATCCGTTGGTAGCGGGCGAGCTTCTGCGCGGCCGTCCTCCCGTGCTCGGGATGGGGCAGATCGTGGGCGTCGCCGGTCGTGGTGGCGATCACCTTGACGCCCCAGTCGACGCCGATCGCCTGACCGGTTGCGGGCAGCCGCCCGGCCTCGGTGGCGACGACGAACGAGGCGTACCAGTGCCCGAGGCTGTCCTGGTACACCCGCACCGAGGTCGGGTCCGACGGAAGGTCACGCGACCACACCACCGTCAGCAAGATCGAGCCGGCCAGGTGCAGACGCCCCTCCTTGATACGGAAACCGCGCCGCGTGTAGTTCCGGCTCGCAAGCGCTTCCCGCTTTCGCTTGATCCGGGGCATCCCGGCCCGCTGCCGCATCGGGAGCCTGGCCCTGATGTCCCCCAGCGCCTTGGCGCGGGACTTCGCGAAGTCCCTGACGGTCTGCTGCTGCGGCACCGAAGCACCCTCACGCAGCCACACCATCGAGGCACGGGCCTCGGTCAGCATCTTGTCGAGCTGCGCCGGACCGCACGTCACCTTTGCACCGGTCGCCCTGTTCGAGATGTAGACCCTGCGGGACACCGCCACGCACTAGTTCCACACCCACCGACAACGCGCCCACTCCCTCTCCAGGCAGGTGCGCGGGGTCGACGACACACGCAGCCGATACGTGTACCGGGCGTGCCCGGCCACGTCAGCGGCTAACACAGGGGCCGTCATAATGTGCAACCTAACAGCCACCACTGACAGCGGAAGAAAGCATAGTTCAGAGCAGATACGCAGCGAATCCGCCGCTGCGCGGCTCCAGCCTGAGGGCCCGTACCTCCCTGGGCTGAAGCTCGGGGCCTCCTGGGAGAAATGCTGTGACCATGTCTCGCGATCACGTCCAGCCGGCCGAGCGCCCCGGCACCGAAGGCGCCGCCCGAGTGTCCGACGGCGGCGCGGACGCCCCCTACCTCGAACTGCTGGCCCGCGACGCCCCGGCGGAGGCGTACGAGCAGCCGGTGCTGCTCGCCCGCGCCGAGGGCGAGCCGGCCGAGCGGATCGCCGCGCTGGAGCGGGCCAAGCTCGTCGCCCTACGGGTGCGTTCCGAACTGGAAGGGCGCCGGCGGCGCGAGGCGGAACTCTCGGCACTCTTCGAGACCGCCCACGACCTGGCCGGACTCAGGGACCTGGACGCCGTCCTCCAGGCGATCGTGCAGCGGGCCCGCTCGCTGCTGGGCACGGACGTCGCCTACCTCACCCTGAACGATCCGGCGCGCGGCGACACCTACATGCGGGTGACGGAGGGATCCGTCTCGGCCCACTTCCAGCAACTGCGCCTCGGCATGGGGGAGGGGCTCGGTGGACTGGTCGCCCAGACCACGCGGCCGTACGTCACCGACGACTACTTCAAGGACGCCCGCTTCCAGCACACCCACACCATCGACGCCGGCGTCCGGGACGAGGGCCTGGTCGCCATCCTCGGCGTGCCGCTGATGCTCGGCCCGCACGTCATCGGTGTCCTCTTCGCCTCGGACCGGCGGGCCCGCGTCTTCGAACGCGGGCAGATCGCCCTGCTCGGCTCCTTCGCCGCACTGGCCGCGGCCGCCATCGACACCGCCAACCTGCTCACCGAGACACGTTCGGCCCTTTCCGGACTGGAGCGGGCCAACGAGATCATCCGGGACCGCAGCGCCGTCATCGAGCGCGCCTCCGACGTGCACGACCGGCTCGCCGAACTCGTCCTGCGCGGCGGCGGGGTGCACGACGTGGCCGCGGCCGTCTCCCAGGTCCTCGACGGAACAGTGGAGTTCAGCGAGACCGGCACCGCACCCGGCGAGGCGCTGGAGGCGTCCCGTGCCGAGGGGCACGCCGTGCGGCACGGCAGTGACTGGATCGCGGCGGTGGCCGCGGGCGGCGAACTCCTCGGCGCGCTGGTGCTGCGCGGCCACCCGAACCTGGACCCGGTGGACCAGCGCACCCTGGAACGCGCGGCCATGGTCACCTCGCTGCTCCTGCTGGCCCGCCGCTCCGCCGCCGAGGCCGAGCAGCGCGTACGGGGCGAGCTGCTGGACGACCTGCTGGACGCCCGCGACCGTGATCCCCGCCTGCTGCACGAACGCGCCTCCCGCCTGCACGCCGACCTCACCGCCACCCACGTCGTGCTGGCGGCCCGCCTCGACGGCCCGGCGCCCGACGCCGACGAGGAGGCCGCCGCCCGCCGACGCCTGTGGTCCGCCGCCTCCCACCTGGCCGCCACCCGGCAGGGCCTGGCCGCCGCCCGCGACGGCGGCACGGTCCTGCTGCTGCCGCTCGTCGCGGGCGACACCGCCACCGAGGTGGCCCGCCGTACCGCACGTCACCTGGGGACGGCCGTCCACCAGCCCGTCACCGTCGGCGCCTCCGCGCCCGTCACCGACCTCGCGGCCCACCCCGACACGGTGGCCGCCGCCTACGCCGAGGGCCGCCGCTGCCTGGACGCACTGCACCTCCTGGGCCGTGCCGGAGACGGCGCCGCGGCCGAGGACTTCGGCTTCCTCGGCCTGCTCCTGGCCGGCGAGCGGGACATCGGCGGCTTCGTGGATCGCACCATCGGCCCGGTGGTGACGTACGACGAGCGCCGCGGAACGGAGCTGCTGCACACCCTGGAGGCGTACTTCGACTGCGGGATGAGCCCGGCCCGCACCAAGGACGCGCTCCATGTGCACGTGAACACGGTCGCCCAGCGGCTGGAACGCGTGGGCCGCCTGCTGGGCGAGGACTGGCAGACCCCCGCCCGCGCCCTGGAGATCCAACTGGCGCTGCGCCTGCACCGGTTGGCGGCACCGGAACGGCACTGACCGGCCCCCCGCACGGGGGGAGCCGGTCCAGGACGGGGTGCCGTCGCGCCGGTCAGACCGTCCGCGCCTCGGCCGCCGGGGCGGCCGCCGCCCGGTCGCCGTCCGCGGCCCCGACCTGGGCGAGGTCCCGGTGCCGTGTCTCCCGCGCCACGCCCACGGCGATCAGCGTCAGCACGGCGGCCGCGATCACGTACAGGGCGATGGGGGTGGAGCTGTCGTAGTCGGCGAGCAGCGCGGTGGCGATGAGCGGGGCGGGCGCACCGGCCGCCACGGAGGCGAACTGGGCGCCGATGGAGGCGCCGGAGTACCGCATACGGGTCGCGAACATCTCGGCGAAGAAGGCCGCCTGCGGCGCGTACATGGCTCCGTGCAGCACCAGTCCGACCGTCACGGCCAGCACCAGATATCCGAAGCCGCCGGTGTCGACCAGCGAGAAGAACGGGAACATCCACAGACCGACGCCGGCCGCGCCGAGCAGGTACACCGGCCGTCGGCCGACCCGGTCGGAGAGCGCGCCCCAGGCGGGGATGACGGCGAAGTGCACGGCGGAGCCGATCAGGACGGCGTTGAGCGCGGTCTGCTTCGAGACGCCGGCGGAGGTCGTGGCGTAGACGAGGATGAAGGCGGTGATGACGTAGTAGCTGATGTTCTCCGCCATGCGGGCGCCCATCGCGACGAGCACGTCCCGCCAGTGGTGCCGGAGTACGGACACGAGCGGCAGCTTCTCCGCGGCGCCCTCCCTGCGCCGGGCCTCCGAACGCTCCAGGGCGTCCTTGAAGACGGGCGATTCATCGACAGAGAGACGAATCCACAAGCCGACCATCACCAGCACACCGGAGAGCAGGAAGGGGATGCGCCATCCCCAGGTGCCGAAGGCGTCGTCCGAAAGCACAGCGGTGAGCAGGGACAGCACACCGGTGGCGAGGAGCTGCCCCGCCGGCGCTCCGGTCTGCGGCCACGACGCCCAGAAACCACGCCGCCGCGCGTCCCCGTGCTCGGAGACGAGCAGCACGGCACCGCCCCACTCGCCGCCGAGCGCGAACCCCTGCACGAGGCGCAGCATGGTCAGCAGCACGGGCGCGGCGGCGCCGACGGTCCCGTAGGTCGGCACCAGCCCGATGGCGAAGGTGGCCCCGCCCATCAACACCAGACTCAGCACCAGCAGCTTCTTCCGCCCGAGCCGGTCACCGTAGTGCCCGAACACGAGCGCGCCCAGCGGGCGGGCCGCGAACCCCACGGCATACGTCAGGAACGACAGCAGCGTCCCGACGAGCGGATCGGAGTCCGGAAAGAACAGCTTGTTGAACACCAGCGCGGCGGCAGAGCCGTACAGGAAGAAGTCGTACCACTCGATGGTGGTGCCGATGAGGCTCGCGGCGACGATGCGGGGGAGGCTGGCTGGGGGTGGGGGAGCGGATGCTGCTGCGGAGGCCATGTGCGCCACTTCCTCGTGTGCGGTGGGGACGGGTACGTATCGGCACACCGTAGGAAGACGCACGTCAGGCGCACATGTGGTGGGGCAACATAGTTCGGCGGCTAGGTATGCGTGCGGCCACCATGCCAGCTCGTGGAAGGCTGGTGCGGGGGCTCGATGATGGGCGAACACGCGCGGCGGGCCGGCCCCCAGAGCAGGAAGACGGCCACCACCCCCTCTCTTTCCCCCCCCCCCCACCCCCCACCGTCCGCGCCCCCCACCCCCCCCCCCACCCACCCCCGCGTACTC
>NZ_JBWKFL010000005.1:61979-174615 GCF_056434305.1 Streptomyces sp. NPDC044061
GGGGGGGGCGGCACCCCCCGCCCCCACCCCCCCCCCCCCCCCCCCCCCCCCCCCCCCCCCCCCCCCCCCCCGCCACGCTCTTTGGGTGTGCCGTCAGCCGGACACCCCGGTGGTGGTCACCTCAGCACCTTCTGACGGACGACGATGTGGCCGGCGTCGGGGTTGAGGCTGCCGCCGAGGCGGCGGAAGGCTCCGTCCGTCAGGTCCAGGCACAGCGGTACCTGCTTCGTCCGCTCGAAGGTGCCCCGGTCGTTGATGCGCACGACCAAGGACTTGCCGTTCGCCACGTTGGTGACCTTCACCCTCGTCCCGAACGGCAGCTGAGGCCTGCGGCTCAGCGAAGTAGCCGCGGTGTTCTTGCTGTTGTCGAAGATCTCGCCGTTGGACGTGTGGCTGCCGGCGGGTATCGGGCCGTAGTGCGTCGCCCAGCACGGCTTCCTGTGGGCCTGCGCGGTGCCGGGCGCGGCCGAACTCGCCGGTGCGAGCGCCACCGTCGCGGTCAGCGCGGCGACGCCGGCCGTGAGTGAGACTCGCAGAATCCGCTTGCTCATGTTGTTGCCTCGTTTCCCTTGTCGTGGGATCTGGATGAGGAGTGGGTGAGTTGAGGGGTGTGCATGTCCCGTTCAGCCCGCCGCGCGGTAGGCGGCGCCCACCCGGTTGGCCTTCGCGCCGTGGTAAAGGCCGGTGCCGTCGCCGCGGTTCGTGGAGAGGGTGAACCAGGCGTACCGATGGACGTAGGGCAGTTGCTGCAGCATGGCCGTCGACTTCTTCACGAACGCGGCCTGCTGCGCCTTCGTCGGATACCGCGGGGTGCCGGCCGAGAAGTCGGTCAGCGCGTATTCGGTGAGCCAGATCGGCCTCTTGTAGCGCTGGTGCACGGCCCGGAGGTACGTGCGCAGTTGTGCGGTCGCACCCTGGGCGTTGAAGTCCGCGCCATACCAGTGCAGGGGGATGAAATCGACCCGGTAGTGACGAGCGGCGGCGCCCTTCATGAAGCGGTCCAGCCAGCCACCGGCGGCATCGCCTCCGGTGGCCACCGCGGGAGCGCCGAGCCGCATACCGGTCGACTGCAGCCGGGGCCACAGGTCGAGTGCCTGATGCACCGTCATGTGCGCCTGATCCGGCCTGTCGGGTTCGTTGAAGCCGAGCAACGTCCTGCCCTGCTTCCTGGCCCGGTCGAGCTCCGCGTCGGTCACCGAGCCCGCGTCATGGATCATGGGCACGAACTCGACGCCGCGCGGTGCCCTGATCCCGCCCTTGCTCGAGGCCCAGGTGTAGAACCAGCCGACCTTCGCATCGGCCAGTGCCTTGGTGACCCCGTGGAAGTTCCAGGCGCTGATGCCCTTCTTCTTCGCCGGGGCGGCGGAGGCAGCGGGATGGCTGCCGGCCGCGAGCGCCGTGGACGTGCCGCCCTGACTGCCGACCGCGAGCACGGCGGACAGCACGAGCAGCAGGGCGAGGGCGCGTATTTTTCGCATGACGTCTCCAAGCGGCTGACGGGCGCCACGGGGCGCCGTACGGTCACGGTGAATCAGGAAAGGCACGGAGAATGTCGTCGTGCCGCCGCGGTCATGCGGGCGTCAGCAGCTCAGGTGCGCGCCCGTGCCGACGTCGAGCATCCTGGTGAACTTCTTGTACTTCGCGATCCGGTCGTGCACCTCTGCCGGGTTGCCGCCGTTGCACTCGATACCGCCGTTGATGCTGCGGATCGTCTCGCCGAAACCGCCGCGCTTGACCATCGCGTGATGCGGCGTCATGGTGCCCGGGCCGGACTGGGTCATCCAGTACCAGAGCGCCAGCTTCCATGTCACGGCGGAGTTCTTCGCCGCGAGATTCGGGTGGTGCAGCAGGTCGACGTGGAACGCGTCGCCGGCGGCCTTGTAGTTGTAGTTCCAGCTGATCTGGAGCGGGCCGCGGCCGTGGTAAGCGGACTTGCCGGCCGGGCAGCCGTACGGCTCGTCGGCGCAGTAGGTCGGCCAGGCAGCCTTGTTCTGCTCGTTGATGTAGATCAGACCGCTGGTCTCGTGGCTGACGTTGGCGAGGAACGCGGCGGCCTCACGCTTCCTGGTCCTGGCGTCGCCGGTGTGTGCGAAGGCCGGGAACGCCTTCATCGCCTCGACCAGGCCCTTGTAGCTGTAGAGCTTCTTGTGCCTCGGGAACATCTTGTTGTACTGCGCCTTGCTGACGACGAACCCACCCCTGTGCTCTGCGGCAGACGCCGTACTGGCGGTCAGATTGACTCCTGTGACGGCTATCAGCACGGCGGTGAGCACGGCGTAGACAGCGCGTAGCTTTCGCATACCAAAACTCCTTGGAATAAAGCGAGCCGCTCAAGAGCGAGTTGCTCTGCGGGCATCCGGCGACGAAGTTACCCGTCGCATCAAGGAGGCAATGGTCAAAAATTGCTGGGAGACCGCCAGTTGTTGCTTGACGCGCGAGCGCAAGAACTGGCGGTCGGACGGCAACAATTCACAACGCTCCACCATGGCAACCACGATGTCGTAGAGCGTGGTTCGGGACAGTCCGCTCATGGCGATCAGTTCGCTCCGTGACAGCGGTCCGTGCCGGCACAGCAGCCGCAGGACGAGTTCCTCGTGTTTCCTCCGAATACGGAGCACTGGATCTTCCTGTATCGTCCAACAACCTTGGCCAGGAGCGGAATTGGCGTCATGGCATGCGTAGGAAGTACACGGGTGGGCGGGTCACCCTCCAGATCGGCACCGGGTCACTTTCGGGTCAGAGCAAGAGCAGCCCGTCTCCGAGCAATGACGTCCGCCAAGGCGGCGCCGGCCTCCGCTTCCGCGGCACCCGGCGCCGCGGCGATGCAGGAGGCCGTCCCGGCGGACATGGTGAGGAACGACTACGTCGGGCACACCGGCTCCAACGGCAGCACCCTGGTGGACAGGGCCGAGGCGGCGGGATCCCTCAACTGCTCGCTCAGGCACATAGGCGTCGGCTACGTGAAGAAGCCCGGCTCCGTGGGTGGCCCCTAATGCACCCAGAACTTCGGTGCGAAGTTCTGAGCCGACACAACAGGCCCGGCATGGTCGCCATGACCATGCCGGGCCTGTTTTGCTCGAACCATCACGCTCCGGGAGCGGGGTCAGCCTCGGCTGGCCTTGCTGTAGAGCTTCTTGGCGTCGTTGCCGAGGCGAGGGTGGAATTCGGTGGTGCCGTTGCCGACGCTGATGTTGCCCACGAGGTAGCCGGAGCCGGTGGCCTCCTTGAATCCGGCGAGGAAGCCCCCGCCGCTGGCGCCGAAGGACTGCACGCAGTCGATGCCCCACATCGTGGACCCGGGGCGTGTGGTGTCGGCGTGCTCCTTGCCCCGGCAGTGGTTGAGCCGCTCGCCGTTGCCCTCGGCAGGGGTACCGCCGTAGCCGAAGGAGTGGACGTGGCGTCCCGTCGGGGAGTTGAACCTGATGCCCTGCGCGCCCACGGTGCCGGCCAGGGTGCGGCCGTCGAGCCTGCGCATTCGAGCGAAGGCGAAGTCCCAGTTGTCCCTGCTGCCCGAGGTGACGTACCGCTTCAGGTGGAAGAGATTCCGGGCGGTGAACGTGCCGTAGGGGCGCCTGCCGTGGGTGTATCCGGGGATGAACACCCACTTGCGGTAGCCCCTGCCGGTCGCCGGGTCGACCACGCAGTGCGCCGCGGTCAGGACGACGGACTTGTTCCTGCTGCCGGCGACCGTGGCCGAGCAGGCGAACAGGGCGCCGTCGGCGTTCTGGAAGAACACCTTGCCCGATGTCTTTCGGATCAGCCCGCCGCGCTTCCACGGAGTGGGTGAGGAGGCGCGGGCGGATACCCGGGCGGGGTCGGCGGTCCGGCCCGACGTGAAGGCGGGAGCCGGGATCGGGGGGACGGTCAGTTCCGGGCCGTCGTCGGCAGGGGCGGAGGAGGGCACGGCGGTCCCTCGGGTGGCGGGTGCGACCGTGACGTCCTTGGCCGCGCGCAGGCGCGCGGTGGTCCAGAACTCCAGCGCCGCGTCCTGCTCCTGGTCGGAGAAGGACGTGACCTGTGTGTCGTCATGGGCGGACCCCGGCTCGGCGTGCGCGGGGCTGAGCGTCCAGCCCAAGGTACAGAGCGTGAGCGCGCTCACGAGGACGGCGGTGCGTCTCATGTGATGGATTCCTCAACTGTTCGTGTCGGCCGGGTGGAGCGACTACCGGAAGGTGACGACGAAGCCCTTGCACTTACTGCACTGCCGCATTGTCTTGTTGCCGGTCTCGGTGTCCTGCTTGGACCAGGCATACGCCTTGGGGCAGTGCTTCTTGATTGCATTGCTGTAGGCGCTCGGAGCGTCACGGCTGGGGTTCACGCACAGCACCACCTTCCCGGCGGAGTTGTGCGTGCGATCGTCCTTCGGGCAGTAGCGGAGCAGGTTCTTCCTGCAGCCCTGCTTCGAGCACGGGCCGTTCTTGGTGACTTTCTCGGCGCCCTTGGGCGCAATGGTGATGGGCAGGGAGAAGGCGTTGACGTAGCTGACGTCGTACCAGGGGGCGTCACGGTCCTTCTTGTCGAAGTTGAATTCCGCCAGACTGACCGGCTGTTCTCCCGTCACGCATCGCTCGGCGAACTTGCCGCAGTCGCCGATGGCGCAGTGGAACGTACTCGCGGACTTGCCGGAGCAGCCCTGGCGGGCGAAGAACTTGCCGCGCCAGTGATGAGGCGCGGTGTTCTCCGGGATCTTCACGGTCGCCGACTGTCCGGGGTTGAGCGTCGGCAGCGACTTGAGATTCTTCGAATTGCCGTCGGGCTCAGCCCTGTTGACGGTGCTGCCGATCCAGAGCTTCTTTCCGGACCGGTTGACGAACGTCACCGTGTGGGGACCTGCTGCCGCGCGGGTGCCGGAGGAGGCGGCCGGCACGGCGCGGGATTCGTCGGCCACGGCGGTGTGCGCGGCACCGGCGGCCGCGACGGCCGGTGCGAGACACAGGACGGCCGCGAGAAGCAACTCACGGAACTTCTTCACCCGGTACTCCCTAGGTGGTCGCAGGGTTCAGAACGCGGTCAGCGTCAGGTGCATGTGCTGGGGCCTGGTGTCCTGGATGTAGGAGGCCCAGGCGGCGACGTCGTCGAAGGCGAAGCCGTAGGCCTTGCCGTTGGTGGTCGCGGCGTGGATGGCCTTGGCGTAGTGGTTGGTGACGGGTGTGCCGTAGAAGGCGGCCGCGTGGGTGGTCGGCTGCTTGCGGTGGCTGACCAGCGTCGACCGGTTGAACCCGGCGCCCAGGACGGCGGCCAAGGGACCGGTGGTTCCGTCGTTGGGAGCGGCGAGCGCCCCGTCGCAGAACAGCACGTCGCGGGTGGAGGGCTTGGCGAAGGACACCGCTGCCGGGCCGGTGAAGGTGAGCCTGTGGTCCTTCACTCGGCCGGTGAAGGTTCCGGCATTCGTCCTGACGACGAGGTTCGTGTTCCGGTAGGTGTGCCAGACCTTGTCGATGTAGCCGTCGAAGTAGTGCTGGGGGAACCGTCCGATGTCGAGGCCGTGGCTCGGGGCGATGACGCGCCGGTCGCCCACGACGAGGCGGGAGAAGTCCGGGTTGTTCCGCAGGGCGCGGAAGACCCGGTCGCGGCCGCCGCCGCGCAGCCTGCCGGTGCTGTGGTCCTTCGCTCCGTTCAGCCGGATCATCATCGGCACGCTGAACATGTCGACCATGGTGGTGTTGCAGAAGATGCCGGACGCGTCGTGGGTGAACTCCACGAAGTCGTGCAGCACGGGGTAGTTGGGATCGTCCTCCACCCAGCCCGCGGGGTGCTGCAGGGCGACCCTGCCGTCCGCGCCCATGACGGCCTTGAACTTCAGTTTGTGGCCCAGCGCGACGTAGATGCGACCGGACATGAACGGCAGTCGCAGCGTGGTCCTTCCCCGGGCGGACAGGGGGATGGCGTAGTCGGTGAAGCCGTTGTCGTGGTTGTCGGAGAGCTTGACGGGTGCCAGGCCGCCGCGGGTGACCCTCACCTGCCGCTCCCTCTTGGTTCCCACGATGTACAGGTGGACCGAATGGTTGGCGAACTCTCCGCTGTTGTTGGTGATCGTCAGCGGCAGCCCGTGAGCGGCCTCGGCGGCCAGGTCGCCGTCGGAGTCGGCGAGGGCGCGCTGGGCGGCGGAGACGATCGCGGATCCGGCCACGGCCGCAGCGGCCATCGAACCGAGCAGCCTCCGGCGAGTGAACATGGGGAAGTCGGTCGAGGTCATGCAGGAGTTCCTCTCTCCTTGCACCGTGCGTGACGGTTGACGGTGGGGAACGGGCGCGCACAGGGCGCCTCTTGGGATCCGGCGCGAACGGCCACCGGCGAGAAAGGACGTTACGCAGCGTGAATTTTTCCGCCAAGCGGTGACAGAAATGACGTACCGGGAAACGGTGAGGGGCACGTCACACCCGGCCGGTCGTCACTCCGGAAACCCACAGAATGCCCACAAGAACGCCCTCTAGCTTCCTCGCGCCACAAGCCGACGGACTTTCCTCCGTCCCAGCGCGACACAGCTGTGATCACAGAGGGGACACACCTTCCGCAATGCCGACTGAGACGACACGGTCTTCCGCCCCGACCGCCCTGCCGCGTGGGCACGGCGCGCCGTCCCGGCCGCGATCAGGACATGAGGCCCTGGTACTGCGCCTGCTGCGCGAGCACGGTCCGTTGACGCGAGGAGAGTTAGGCAGCCTGTGCGGCCTGTCACGCACCACGCTCTACGACGTCGTCGGAGCGCTCATGGACAACGGCACCGTCCTCGCCTCGGTACCGGAGGCGGCCCGGCGCAAGCGGGGCCGCCCGGCGGAGGTACTGGCCCTGAACCCCGAGGCCGGCCAGCTGCTCGGCATCGAATTCGCGCGGCAGGCCGTGCGGGTGGCCGCGATGGACGCGGCGCGCGAGATCATCGGCACCGCCGGCGAGTCCCATGGTCCTGACTCCCCTTGGCAGGAGCGTGTCGACACCGCGTGGCGGCTGGCGGACACGCTGACGGGCGGGACGCTGCGACCGGGAGCACTGAACGGCGTCGGCGTGGGAGTGGACGGACCGGTCGGCTCGCCGGACCGCGGCTCACGGTGGACGCCCCCGCACGACACCGTTTCCGCGCTGGTGCGCGAGCGCTTCGGAGCCCAGGCGCTGATCGACAAGAACACCCGGCTTGCTGCGTTGGCGGAGACGATCTGGGGCGCCGCCGAGGGTGAACAGAACGTGCTGTACCTGCGGTTGTCGCATGGCGTCGGCGGGGGTCTGGTGGTGGCCGGCTCACTACACCGCGGCGCTCACGGTGTCTCAGGTGAGCTCGGGCACATCTCTGTGGACCCGCACGGTGTGCCGTGCGAATGCGGCCGGACGGGGTGCCTGGAGACGGTGGCCTCGGTCGGGGCAGTACTGGACGCCTATCGCACCGCGGGGGGCACGGCAGCGGATGTGCCGGAGCTCGTGGACGCGCTGGACGCGGGTGACCGGACCGCGCGCGCCGTTCTGGCGCGAGCCGGCGCGCACGTCGGCAGGGTGCTGGCCGACGTGTGTCATGCCGTGGGCCCGGACGTGATCGTCCTGGGGGGTGAACTGATCGATGCCGGTGCGGCGTTGACGGAGCCGATCGAACGTGCGCTGAACACCACCGTGGTGCGCGGTTCCTGCGGGCCGCCCCGCGTGCGTCCGGCCGGGCTCGGTGATCCCGGCGCGGCCCTGGGTGCCATCGCCCTGCTCCAGCAGCACATGAACCACGTGGTGCCCGGGCTGCAGGGAGCAGCCCGGGCACCGATCGTCCCTTGTCGTTCTTCTTGCGGCGAGCGGTCGTCGGTCGGTTGACGAGCCTGTGGTGCTTGGATGCCGGACTACGGGTGCCCGGCGCTCCAGCAGCCGTCACCGCGGCAGTTCTTCAGACGGGTCAGCGCATCGTGCAGCTCAGCCAGGCGGGCGCTGCTCAACCGGCCGGCGATGTTGTGCAGTTCGTTGGGGTCGGTGCGGAGGTCGTAGTACTCCTTCGCGCCACTGGCGTACTCGACGTAGGTGGAGGAGTTGGTGCGCATGGCTTGGTAGTCCGGCGGGCTGATGCTCTCCCCGCCGTGGTTGTCGGGGTCGTCCGGCGACTTGTCGGCGTGGCGGTGCTCGATCAGGTTGGCCGTGCGCCATCCGGTGTCCGGTCCGCCGTCCAGAAGCGGGACCAGGCTGTGCCCGTCCACCTGGGACGACACCGCGGCGCCGCCGATCTTCTGGAAGGTGGGTGCGAAGTCGATGTTCGACACCTGGGCGTTGCTCGTCCTGCCCGCCGCGACACCCGGACCGGCGATCACCAGCGGCACCCGGACATCGGTGTCGAAGGCCGTCTGCTTCCCCGCTTTGAGCCGGTACTCACCGAGGTGGAAGCCGTTGTCGGAGCTGAAGACGACGTAGGTGTTGTCGGCGACCCCGGCCCTGGCCAGGGTCTCGCGCAGCTTGCCCACCATCTTGTCGACCGCCTGGAGCGACCGCGCGCGCTTGCGGAACTTCTTGTCGATCGTGTCCTTCTCACGCCGGGTCAGCTTGTCCTGCCTGGCCAGCCACGGCGGTGCGTCGGTCGGCAGCTTGTCGAAGGCGGGGCCCTGCGGCGCCTGCAGGCCGGGGAAGTCGTGCTTGTCCCGGCGCGCCGGCTTGGACGGACCGTGCGGTGTGAAGAGCGCGACCTCCAGCATGAACGGCTTGTTCGCCGCCGCGGACTTCTTGATGAACGACTGCCCCTTCTTGCTGAGCACATCGGTCAGATAGTCCTTGGTCCTGTTGCCGTGCGGTTCGATCCTGTGGTTGTGGGCGAGTTTGTAGTTGTACTCCTTGTAGCCGTTGCCGACGACGTCCCACTGGCTCCAGCCCTGCGGCACGTACGGCTGCTGGCCGTCGACGGTCTCCTTGGGGTCGTAACCGTTGAGGTACTTGCCCATCATCGCGGTGCGGTAGCCCTTGGCCTTCAGGGCCGTGGCAAAGGTGTCGCGCTCCAGCCCGTTGTTGTGGAAGGCGTCGAAACCACCGTTCGGTCCGTCGTTGCCGAGGACCCCGGTGTTGTGGGGGTACCGGCCGGTGAAGATGGACGAACGCGAAGGGCAGCAGAGCGAGTTGCTCACCACGTAGTCGCTGAACGTCATGCCCCGAGACCGCAGCTTCTGCACCTCCGGCATGTAAGGGAGGAGGTTCGAGGACATGTCGTCGGTGAGCACGAAGACGATGTTCGGTCGGTTCGCCGCGGCTGCGGCCGGCTGCACGAGGGCAGTTGTACTGTGGGTCGAAGTGGGGGTCGTGGTGGCGGCACTGGTAGTCGCCGCACCCACTCCGCTCTGGGCGGCGCACACCAGCGCCACCACGCCCGCTATCCCTGTCAGCAATTGACGAGTGCGAATCATGCGGGCAGCCTGCCAGCGTGATTCCGCGGCGGTCAATATCCGATGGGGCTCGACCGAATTATTCCGGAGCCGAGGCGAATTAATCCGGCATCGACTGCCTTGCGACCGCTTCTCTTTCACCCGCATTCTCGATGCAGCACCTGCGTCGAGAGTCGCAGCGAACCGGCAGGGAGGAAACCGGCCTTGGAGGCAACCAGCGGGGTGGGCGGGGGAAGGTGGCGCTGCCTTCAGGTGTCGAAGCGAACATTTCAGAAGGGCGTCCACACTCTCCATCTACCGTCGTCGTCGGGAATCACGCTGAACACTCACATGAGCGGTCAACTGAGAATTCGAGGGGATCTGGAAAGAGTTGCGGGGAAAGAGACGTTCCCGCTCCCCGACGACGTGTGCATCATCCCTCCGGGGCTCGGCCGGACGCTGATCGTCGCATCGAACGGAGACGAGCCCGCGACGATCGCGTCCCTGACCGTTTCCCCCGAGACGCTGCATGGCTTCATCGGCCAGGAGGACCTGCAGCTGCGCGTCGCGCAGTTGCGGGACAGGTATCCGGCGGTGCGGTTCGACCCGGTTCTCGCGTCGGTGGTGAAGGCAGTTGCTGCGGCGAGCGAGGCCGGTGCGGACGACCTGTACGTACGGTCCGCGGCGCAGTTCATCGTCGCCCACGTTCTCTCTCCGCCCGCCGACGGTTCGGCAAGCTCCGCCGGTGCGCTCAGTTCCCGGCAACTGGAGACGGTTCTGACCTACATGCGGGTGAACCTCGGGCAACCCGTCTCGGTGGACGACCTGGCGTCCCTCGTCTCCTTCAGCCGTTTCCACTTCGTGCGCTGTTTCAAGGCCACCACCGGATCAACCCCCTATCGCTACCTCACCGAGCTCAGGATCGACCTGGCGCGCAAGTATCTGGATTGCGGCAACGACACGATCGCCCGCATAGGCCAGCGCTGCGGATTCTCCGGGTCTGAGCATTTCTCGCGGAGCTTCCGTCGAGTCATGGGGTGTACGCCGTCCCAGTATCGGGCGATGCGCGCCTGAAACCCCGCGCAACGCACGGCTGGTGACCAAGGACCTTGAGTTCCATATTGCAAAGGAGCTGCCATGAGCGCTGAACTGCGGCACGTTCCCGCAACTGCCGGCGACGAGGAACTGGTGGAACGAGCCCGCGCCGCCGCGCCGACGCTCGCGGCGAACGCCGGGCAGACCGAGCCCGATCCGCGGCCGGACGCGCTCTCCCTGGCAGCGGCGCGGCGGGTCGGGCTGTTCGCAATGGGCGTCCCGCGCCGTGGCGGAGGCGCCGGAGCCGGTCTGCGGACCCAGGTGCGGGCGGTCGCGGAACTCGCGCAGGGGTGCCCCTCCACCGCATGGATCGCCGCGCTGTCGGTGGCCTTGAAGAGCGTGTGCTCGCCCGTATTTCCCGAGGAGGCCCGAGAAGTTCTGTTCGCCGACCCTGACGCGGTCGTCTGCGGTTCCACCACGCCGCTGGGGGCCGAAGGCGAGTGGACCGGTTACGGCGTCAGCATCTCAGGAAGGTGGCGGGCCGCCGCCGGTTGCGAGTATGCGTCGTGGGCGGTCCTCGCCGTCCCCGTGCGCACGAAAAGTCAACTCCTACTGCCCTGCCTGGTGTTGATTTCCACCAGGGATCTCACCGTCGAGCGCACCGCGCCCACCACCGCAACGGCCGGGACCGGTGGTCGCACCCTGGTGGCCCAGGACGTGGTGGTGCCCATCACGCACGTGGTGTTCAGCCCTGCCGAAGCAGGGGGAGAAGCCCGGGTTTCCGGCGAGTCGACGATGCTGCTCGGCGTGACCGTGCTCATGCTCGCCCCGCTGCTCGGCGCGGCACGCGGCGCACGGGAAGCGACGGGGGCGGGACGGGCGGGCGGCAGGTCCTTGCCGGTAGCCGGCGACCGGCGGCCCGTCGGCTCCTTGCTCCCGGACGCATTGCTCACCGGCGCCGCCCGCCTCGTCGACTCCGCGACACGACGCGTCCTGCACGTGGCGGGTGTTCTCGACGTCCTGGGGGAGTCCAAGTCCCTCCCGTTGCGGGAACAGGCGCGATTGCGGGCGCAGACGGTGACCGCGACACAGGAGTGCCGGGAAGCGGTGGAGAAGCTGCTGGGCCTGCACAGCGTCGGCGGCTCGGCTCCGAAGGCTCCGGATGTCGCGCTGCGGCGCTTCCGGCGCGACGCGGCGGTCATCACGCGACACCCGCGGTTCAGCCCCCGCACCGTCGCGGAGTACTACGGTCGGGTGCTGTTCGGTCCGGAGCCAGGGGCGGTGCCCACGATGTGGTCGGTCTTCTCCGGACAGGCTCGTTGAACGCGATGAAACTGAGGTGTGCATGGTAGGCAAGGCCGGGCGTGTGCTGGTGGTCGACGACGACGCGGCCATACGGCGGTCCCTGGAGCGGGGGCTCAGGCTGAGCGGCTTCTCGGTGGCACTCGCCGAGGGCGGTCACGCCGGCCTGGCGCAGGCTCGCACCGACCGCCCCGACATCATCGTCCTGGACGTCTGCATGCCAGACCTGGGCGGCACCGACGTGTGCCAGGCCCTGCGCGACGACGGCGACGACGTGCCCGTACTGATGCTCTCCGCGCTGGACGAGGTGGCCGACCGGGTGGCGGGCCTGCAGGCGGGCGGGGACGACTACCTCGTCAAGCCGTTCGCACTCCAGGAGTTGGTCCTTCGGCTGCATGCCCTGCTGCGTCGCCGCCCGCCCGCCGCCGTCGGTACCCTCCGCGTCGGCGGCGTCGTCCTCGACCCCGCCGCCCACCAGGCCTCCCTGGACGACCGGCCCCTGCAGCTGACGCGGCGCGAGTTCGCGCTACTGGAGCTCCTTACCCGCAACTCCGGCATCGTCCTCACCCGCGAGCAGCTGCTGGAGAGGGTGTGGGGCTACGACTTCCAGGTCCGCAGCGACATCGTGGACACCTTCGTCAGCTATCTGCGCCGCAAGCTGGAGGTGGGCGGCCGACCCCGGATCCTGCACACGGTCCGCGGAGTCGGGTTCGTGCTGCGCACGGACGGCGAGGACCGGCGGACCGAGGGCGCGTCGTGAAACTGTCCACCCGCATCGCACTCGCGGTCGGCGCGAGCGTACCCCTGCTGGTCCTCGTCTCCTGCTGGGTGCTGGTGCACCTCGTCTCCGGCGACCTGCGCGCGCACCAGGACGACCAACTGCGGGCACGGGCGACGGTCGTCGCCAAGAACGCCAAGGCGTACCTGGACGTCGCCGGGACCGACCACCCGATCCTGGAACAGGTCCGGCGACGGCGACTGGTCAACTCCGCGCGGGACGTGGGCGTCCGGCTGACCGGCCCCGGGGACACGATCGCGGCCGGCCCGCAGCCCGACCCGTTCCCCACACTGCCCCACAGCGCCCCGGACCCGGTCACCGTGACCTCCGACGGCAAGGACTGGATGGTCCTGTCACTGCGCGTCGGCGCCGCGAAGGAGGGCACCACTCCGAATCTGTGGCTGCTGTCGCCGGACACCGCCGAGGACGAGCTGTCGCTGGTGCGCCGACGCGTACTGACCGGGGCACTGCTGGCCGCGCCCCTGTCCGCGGTCACCGCCTGGGCCATCGCCGTCCGGGCGGTTCTTCCGCTACGGCGGCTGCAGCGACGTACCAGCGGCCTGGACCCCCGGACCAGCCCCGCACGCCTGGAACACACCCCGACCCGTGTCGCCGAGGTCGACGACCTGGCGTACACGGTGCAGACCGTGCTCGCCCGCTACGACGAGCAGGTCGCACGCACGGGCGAAGCGCTTGCCACCGCCCGCGCGTTCGCCTCGACCGCGTCCCACGAGCTGCGCACCCCGCTGATGAGCATGCGCACCAACCTCGACATCCTGACCGACCACCCCGACCTCGGCACCGAGGACCGGGCGGGCGTGCTCGAGGACCTCGGGCGCGAGCACGCCCGACTGCTCGGGCTGCTGGTGATGCTGAAGGCGCTCGCGCGGGGCGACCTCATCGAGGCCGACGCGTTCACATCGCTGGACATGGCGGAGCTCGTGGACGCGTCCGTCTCCGATCTGCGGCGCACGAACCCCGACGCCGATGTGTCCGTGCACGCCGCCGCGGGCGTGCAGGTGCACGGCTGGGAGCAGGGCCTGCGCTCGGCCGTGGACAACCTGCTGATCAACGCCTTGGTCCACGGCCGTGCCACGGACGGCGTCGCCCGCATCGAAGTGACCTTGGTCCCGTCGGGCGACCTGCACCAGCCGGCCGCGGTGCTCACCGTGGACGACCACGGTCCCGGCATCCGTCCCGAACACCGCGAAGGGATCTTCCAGCGCTTCCGCCGGGGGCCGGACAGTCCCGGCTCCGGTCTCGGCCTGACCTTGGTCGCGCAGCAGGTCGCCCTGCACCGCGGCCGGATCACCGTGCAGGACCGTGCCGACGGCCGCCTTGGCACCCGCTTCGAGGTACGGCTGCCGGCGACCACCGTCCGGGACGTGGAGCACACCCTGCCGCTACTGCGCCGGGACTGGCTGACCAGCACCGCCGGCGAACCACCGGATCCCGCTCGGACGGCTCCTGACAGGGCTGCACCCTGCGGTCAGCGCGGATCGGGCCATTGACCTGGCGATCGTTCCACGTCTGCTGCACCAGGTGATGTGGAACCCGCTGCTCACGGTGCAGATCGAGCTCGACCTACCCGTCGAGTTCGATCGGGCACGACCGCGTCACCCACAGCACGAGATTCTCCGGTGCTGGGTCGGTGCTGACGTTGCCGGGTCGATGAGCGGGAAACAGCAGGTCGTAGCTCTGATCGGATGAGTTGTCGTACCACTCGATGGTGGTGCCGACGAGGCTGGCGGCGACGATGGGGGGCGGGGGGTGGGGGAGCGGATGCTGCTGCGGAGGCCATGTGCGCCACTTCCACGTGTGCGGTGGGGACGGGTACGTGTCGGCACACCGTAGGAAGACGACATCTGGGGCTGATCGGCTCAGAGTCGTCGCGTGGTAGGTGACCGGACTGAGCGACCGAGCCCGACCTCGCTGCTCAGCCTCTGCGGGCATGGGCAAGGCGCTGTGCCTGAACGCGGTGCGCGTTCGTCCCAGCACATTCTTCGTCTGCTGGTGGCACGGGCGCCACGCATCGCTGACCTGCATAAAACGTGGCCACGTGTGGCTCGTTGGAGCCGTCGGCCCGGGAATGGTCCGGATCTTGTCCTCGGCGAGACGAGCCTGGTCATCTGCCGACGCAGCACCCCACAGCTCGTGAACGGTTTGGCCCGCCCACTGCTACGACGAGGCGGGCAGGTGCGGGGAGCGGAGCACGAGCAGGGTGATCTCGCTGGGGGCGAAGACGCGGAACGGCGGGCCCCAGAAGCCGGTGCCGCGGCTGGTGTAGAGGAGCGTGCGGGTGCCGTGGTGGCTGAGGCCGGCGAGGGCGGGCTGGTCGACGCGGACCAGGTGGTGGAAGGGCCAGATCTGGCCGCCGTGGGTGTGGCCGGAGAGTTGGAGGTCGATGCCGGCGGCTGCCGCCCGGTCGACGAACTTGGGCTGGTGGGCCAAGAGCAGGACGGGCAGGTCGGGGTCGGCGCCGGTCAGGGCTCCGGCGAGGTGGGCGCGGTGGCCCGCCAGGCCGGAGGACTCGGCGGTGACGTCGTCCACGCCGGCGACCACGAGGGTGTCGCCTCCGCGTTCGAGCAGCAGATGGCGGTTGCGGAGCGGCTCCCAGCCCAGCTCGTCCATCAGGTCGACCCAGCCCTGGGCCTCGCTGTAGTACTCGTGGTTGCCGGTGACGTATACACGGGCCCGGGTGGCCCGCACGGTACCGAGTGGGGTGGCCTGGGCGCGGCGGCGTTCGGCCGTGCCGTCCGCGATGTCGCCGGTGTGGCAGACCAGGTCGGCTTCCAGGGTGTTCACCGTCTCGCATACCCGTGCCGACCAGCGAGTGCGATCGAGTGGGCCGTAGTGGGTGTCGGTGATGAGGACGACGCGGATGCCGTCCAACCCGGCACCCAGTCGCGGGAGTTGCACGTCGAGTCGGCGCACGCGTGGCACGCGGCGGGCCTCGGCGTACCCCCAGACGAGTAGTAGGGCGGTTACGGCGAGGACAGCCCAAGTGACGATTCGGGCGCGGTCCTGACTCTCCTCGACGCCGGCCACGGTCAGGGCGAGCCGCAGGAGGACGCCGAGCAGAACGGACCAGGTGAACAGGACCCAGCTGGTGCCCAGCAGGGTGTCACCGATGATCGCCGCCCGGTCCCCTTGGCGCCGGCCGTGGCCGCGCACCATCGCGAGCGGCATACATATGAGGCCGAGGGCGAACAGGGCGGTGCCGACCGGCGTGACGGGCAGCGGCCAGTGCTGGCCGGTGTGCAGGAGCACCCAGCAGGGCACGGCCCACAGCAGAACGGGGGCGATCAGGGGGATGTAGCGCATCAGGCGGTGCAGTCGGCTCTGCCGCGGCGCTTGCGCTTCACCCTCGGCGGGCCGGGTGTTGCTGGTGTCGGTCACGCTTCTCCTCCCTGGCCAGGCTGCCGTCTCGCGCACTGTATCCGGTCGCCCTCGGGCCAGCCGGACCGGCGTTCATGGGTGCGGCCTTGGGGCGAAGAGTTCTCTGCGGTACGGCAAGAGTGCGCCGCAGGCACCTCCCTTGGCATGAGCCGCGATCAGGGCGCTACTGCCCCGGCTTGGTACTGCCGCCAGTGGAGCGCGCGCCGGCGGGGCGACGGCCCAAGCCGATGATGGTGAAGCTACCTGACTGCTGGTGGCCGGCCAGACGGTGGCCGTGTCGATCACGAAGCGGTGGCGGACGTTGTTGGTCTGAACGCGGTCGTGAAAGCGAGAATGCCTTGGGCTGCCGGGCGAGCCCGAAGAAGCAGATGTCCGGCCGGCACCGCATCACTCCAGCATTCTGCGTGTCGCACGCGCACCGACGTGAAGCGACTTCACCGCACAGCGCTTGGGCGTCCTGGTGCTGACCACGCTCCGTTGAACCCGGCTCCCTGGACGCACATCACCGCATCCTCAACCGCTGTCATTTGGTCCGCAGCATGAGGGCAAAACGTGTGTGGTCGCCGTAGACCCCGGTCTCATCGCCGCGGATCCGGTACCGCTCCTGAAACAGGGTCACTGCCGCTCGGACCTCCGCGTCGTAGCGGCCGTCGATCGGGCCACCGTCGTAGATGCCGGGTATCTGCAGGAGACGTACCTGCAACTCGTAGACGCCATGGCCGCTGTCGCCCTGGTGCAGGACGCCCGTGCCCGGGATTTCGGGAAGCGGCGGGTCGGTTGTGCCGGAGGGGTCCTTCGGCGCGGGAGTCGCCGGCAGTGGGAATTCCATGTGCCGGGGAGGCGGAGAGGAGGCCGCGGGGTCGGCGTGGTGGTAGGTCAGCAGCCACATGGCGAGGAGTGATCCGCTCGCCGCGCCCAACCCGAGGATTCCGGTGATGCGCAGGTATCTGCGGTTGGTGAGTCGCCGCCGTCTGCCGCCGGTCTTCCTCCCGTGTGCGCGGGCGGATGGCGCGGATCCCCCCGAGGGAGCGGTGTCGAGCTGGTCGAACGGGACGGCGCCCGGCCGGGGGCTCCTGCTCGGCTCGCGCTCCCGCCAGGGAGCCGGACTCGGGGGAGCCACGGCCGGTGCGACAGCCTCCGGAGCCGGTCCGCCGGTCGTCGGCGGCTTTCCCACCGACGGGGGCGGTACGGCCTCCAGCCCTCTGGGCAGCCCCGGCGGCTCCGCCACGACTGCCTGCGGGGTGTCCTGGCGCGGGACGAGAGACCGGCCCTCGGCGCGTTCCTGGTTCTCGTCGCGCAGGAGGTCGGCGCGCGCGGCATCCAAAGCGTCCAGCACGGCCCGGAAGGAGTCCCTGATCTCCTGCGCGATGTCGGGGCCGGAGCCGGGAGTCCGCTCAGGGTCGGCGTCGTTGCGCCCCACCGAGTCCTCCTCAGCTCGTCTCGTTCCTCTTCTCGGGGAGGCAGTACGAACGCCGCGCGGCTTTGCCCTCATCCCGCGGCCGGTATGTAACCCACGCCTCATTCACGGCACGGGCGGTGGTCCGGCCTGGGCTCGACCTCACCGGTGATCGCGGACGCCGCCGTGCGGCTGCGCCGGGGCGAGCGGGTGAGCGGGGCGGCGAGGCGCTCCATCGACGGCGCCGACCAGACCGCCCCCGCTCCTGCCGCACGATCAGCAGTAGAGATTGCCGCCGGGTGACGTCCCGAGGATCTGCGTGAACCGCTGGTAGGCGTCCACGCGGCTCTGGACCTGCGCCGGGTTCTTGCCGTCGCACTCGAGGGAGCCGTTGATGCTGCGGATCGTCTGGCCGAACCCGGCGCTGCTGACCATGGCGCTGTGGGGCGTCATGGTGCCGGGTCCGGTCTGGGTGTTCCAGTACCAGAGCCCCGTCTTCCAGGCCACGGCCGCGTCATTCTGCACCAGCCACGGGTTGTTGAGGAGGTCGATACCGAGCGCGTCGCCCGCGGCTTTGTAGTTGAAGTTCCAGCTGAGCTGGATGGGACCACGCCCGTAGTAGGCCGCCTGGCCGGCCGGACAGCCGTACGGCTGACTCCAGTCGCAGTAGTGCGGGTAGTTGGCGGTGTTCTGCTCGACCACGTACACCAGACCGCCGGTCTCGTGGCTGACGTTGGCGAGGAAGGCCGCGGCCTCCTGCTTCCTGACCGTGTCGCTGCCGGTGTTCGAGAAAGCGGGGTAGGCGCTGAGAGCGGCGGTGAGTCCGCTGTAGGTGTAGAAGGAGTTCCGGTTCGGGAACATCTGGTTGAACTGGGCCTCGCTCACCACGAAGGTGCCGACGGGGGTCCCGGAGCCGCTGTCGCAGGCGTACGGCTCCCAGTACCAGGTGCTGATGATCGGGTCGTAGCCCGGGTTGTCGTGTTCGGCGATGTAGGCCTTGCCGTCGGTGTAACGCACGATGTCGCCGGTCGTGTACGGCCTTCCGGCAACCCAGCTCGGGTAGCTCGAACACGCGGCGGCGGACGCGTCCGTGGCCGGCAGCAGGACAGGCACGGTGCTTCCCAGGACGAGTGCGGTGACCACGGCGGAGAGGCGGCGTTTCGACACAGGGTCAACTCCTCTGTGGAGCACGGCCGCACCCGGACAAGGGCAGCGCGAAGCCGGGCCTTGTGCGCACGTGCCGGTCGGACCGGTCACGGCGTGGGCGCGGCCGTGGTGGGGGGTGGGAGGCACACTCAACCGCTTTGGTCTGTACCAGTCAAGGGTGTAGACCAGTCAACTCCCGCCGCTCGGAGGGTGCGTGTGTTCCTGCAGGTGCGCACACGCCCGGCCCCGGCCGGAGGGGGACGCCGGTCCAGGTGCGTGACC
The DNA here is from genome assembly GCF_056434305.1 of Streptomyces sp. NPDC044061. Lineage (NCBI taxonomy): Bacteria > Bacillati > Actinomycetota > Actinomycetes > Kitasatosporales > Streptomycetaceae > Streptomyces > Streptomyces sp. NPDC044061. Next base: position 80,623 of record NZ_JBWKFL010000005.1, read on the forward strand.
GGCAGAGTTACATACCCCACTTTCCTGCCTGCGTGTGAGCACTCATTCGATGCGCCCCGTTGGCCCCAGTAACCGGTGACGCACCTGCAGACCGGTAAGTGAGGTTCGCACATGTCAAAGATCGGTCCGGAACAAACCGAGCGGCGTCTCCCCGCCGGTGACTGCTGCCCGGACCGGGTGCGCCTTTGCTCCCGTCAACTCAAGGACTGAGAACGGTCGCTTCATGGACTACTGCATACCGTGCAGCCGCACGCTCAACGGCGCCGTAACCTGCCCGGAATGTGGGGCGTACGACCCCGGCATGGCACAGCCGAGCGATCGGAGAGACGGTGCTTCGGCCGTCGACGCCGCGATGCCGGAGGCCCGACTGGGCGGGGGACCGAGCTCCTTCGGGTCGCTCCTTCCCGGGTCACCCACTGCTTCGCAAGAGAACTCGGTTGACCGGCACGACCGTCCGGCGCGGCTGAAGAAGTATGCCGTCCGATCCCTTGCCGCAGCCGCCTTCACCCTCCTCGGAGGCCTGGTCACCGTATCGGTGTTTCCCCAGTCGACGGCCCCACGAGCGGCCTCGATCCCGGAACGGCCGGCCCCCGAGGAGCCTGGGGACCGCGTCACCGATGCGCAGGCTTCACCGGAGCGTGTGACCACGCACCCGGCCCGAAAGGGCGTCCGGGACCGAAACGATGACGAGATCCGGCGTCCTCTGCCCACGGCGACTCGCAGCACGTCACCGGTCTCTCGGCCTCCCGCCACCACCAGTGCGCCGCCACCGGTGAAGGCGACGCCGACCCCCCGAGCCTCCAGTGGCCGCCGCCCCAGCTCACCCTCGCGGACGACACCCCCTTCCTCGAGGCCCTCCGCCAGTCCTTCCGGCAGCATCAGCGCCTCTCCTACCAGTAGTGGCTCACCGAGCAGCACGGTGGAAGCCGGTGACTGAGACCCTGGCAGGGCTCCCGGCACGGAAACCTCCACCTGGTCCGCGCGGCCGGGCCCCGGCGGCCGCCCGGACCCGGCACTCCGAGCCCGGCGGCCGCACGCACCAGCTCAGTCCGGTGAGCGGCGCAGGCCCAGGGTGCGTAACGCGACCTGCATCTCGAACTGCACCGTGGGGTCGCGAAGCTGTTCACCGAAGACTTCCTCCAACTGGCGCAGCCGGTACCGGACGGTCTGCGGATGCACGGCGAGACGCTGGGCGACCTCGCTCGCGTTGCGGGCACAGCTGAGCCAGCACAGCAGGGTCTCGGCGAGCCGCTCGCGCTGGGGAGACCGCACGGCGTCGAGTGGGCCGAGGCGCTGCCGGGTGAGCGCGTCGACGAGGTCCTCGTCGCGGAAGAGCAGCAGCGTGGCCAGATGGTCGGCGCAGCGGACGAGCCCGGTACCGGGCAGGACGCCGCGCCGTGCGAGGTCCAGGGCGTCGTGGGCCCAGCGCAGCGAGCGGACGCCCGCGTCGAGCGCGACGGTGGGCCCGAGCGCCGCACGCAGGCCGCGCAGCGCCCCGGTGATGGCCCGTTCCCGGCCGGGGCCCTCCGGGTCGGGCACGACGATGACGCCCGGCTGGCCGTCGAACCGGGCGAGGAACTCCGGCGGCACGATGGGACGGACGGCGTCCGACTCCCCGGCGTGGTCGGTGACGACGACGGCGATCTCGCGCGGCAGCGGCCACTGCGCGGTCCGGGCGAGGTCGGCGACCGCTTCCGAGGAGACCGCCGGATCGGCGGTGAGCAGATCGATCAACCTGCTGCGACGCTGCTGCAGTTCGCCGGCGGCATGCAGCCGGGCTTCGGTGTACCCGCTGGTGGTGGCGGCTGCCATCTCGTCGAGGTGCAGGAACATGGTCTCGCCGAACGCGATGAGCACGTGCGGCGGCAGCCGCTGGATTTCGACGAGTTCGCTCACCCTGCGCCAGGTCACGCGCGCACCGAGCCGCAGCGCCGCCTGGAACGAGTCGAGACTGCGGCCCTCGTCGGCCTCGCCCCTCCCGATGCGCTGATACGTCGCCTTGACGTCCTCCCAGTCGGTCTCGGAGCCGGACAGGCGGGCCACGAAGCCCTCCAGGGCCCGCGCGACACCCCGGTTCACGACATGCATGTACGTCTCGTCCATCGGGCGGGCGTACTCGGCGATCTCGGTGCGTATGGCCCGTACGACCTCCTCGGTGATCTCGTCGAGGAACGGCCGCAACTGGTCGAGGAGTTCGGTGGGCAGGGCCTCGAGTGGGGTGTCACCTTCGGGAGGTTCGGTCCGTGTGCGGTCTCCGTCGACCATGGGGCTCCCTCAGCATGTGGGGACATCAGGGGCCCCGGTGACCATACCGCCCAGTCGGTGCGTCGGCCCGTCAGCGGCGGACGGATCGCGCGGTGGCGCTTGTCATCGAAGTGACAAGGCGGCGGGACGCCCCGCGCGTGCGGGCACAGCCGGCATCAGGGTCCGAGGGGCCACCATCCGCACGCCGGATCGCCGTGCCCCAACGGGGTCCGTCACCCTGATCGGCGACGGCGACGGTGACGGCGACGGTGACGGCCGGGACGGCGCAGCGCCACGACACTGACGGCGGCGCCCAGCAGGACGCAGCCGGCGGCCAGTCGCAGTCCCGTGCCGTAGCCGTCGAGGAAGGCGGTGTGCGGGGCCGCCCCGCCCCGCAGCGCATCGCGTTCGGTACGGGTGAGCACGATGCCGACCAGCACCACGCCGAACACTCCGCTGATCTCACGTGCCGCACTCACCAGGCCCGACGCCAAGCCGGTCCGGGGGGCGGGGACGTCGGCGATCGACCGTACCGTCAACGGCGTGGTCAGTGACGAACCGACGCCGATGAGCAGCAGCCCCGGCTGCAGATCGGCGTAGGAGGCGTCCGCGCCGGTCCCGGAGACCAGCAGCAGACCCGCCGCGACCAGCGCGAGGCCGGCCGCGATGGAGCGGTGGGCGCCGACGCGCCGGGCAGCCGCTTCGGCGAACGGCGTGCACAGCAGCAGGGCACCGGCGAGAGGCAGGAACACGAAGCCGGCCTCGACCGGTGAGAAGGCGAGGATCTGCTGCAGGTAGAGGGCGGTGAAGAAGAACACGCCGTTGACCCCGACCCCCCAGAGCACCTGCACCGCGACACCCCCGACGAGAAGCCGGTCGCGGAACATGCGCAGATCCACCAGGGGCAGGAGGGTGCGCGCCTCGACCAGCAGGAACGCGCCGCCGGTCGCGGCCGACAGCCACAGGCACAACGGGACGGGCGGCGCGCTGAACGAGTGCTCTCCGCCCTTCACGAGCGCGTAGGTGAGGAAGAACAGCGCGACGGCGGAGAGGACGACGCCCGGCACGTCCAGAAGCGAGGTCCGCAACCGGTCGGCGCCGCGTCGGCCGGCCCCGGGGACCGCGGGTACGAGCAGCAGAGCGACCGCTCCGACGGGCACGTTGAGCAGGAAGACCCAGGCCCAGCCCCAGTGCTCGGTGACGAATCCGCCGATGACCGGTCCGAGGGCGAGAGCGAGGGCGAGGGACGCCGTCCACACCCCGATGGCGGTGGCGCGGCGCCGGGCCGGCAGATCCGAGGCGACCATCGCGAGGGAGGCGGGGACGACGAGCGCGGCACCGGCGCCCTGCACGGCCCGGGCCGCGACAAGGGCCGTCCCGCTGCCGGCCAGCGCGGCGGCGCAGGAGGAGAGGACGAACACGACGATGCCGACGGCCAGCACGGCACGCCGCCCGGCGAGGTCGGAGACACGCCCTCCGGCGAGCAGCAACGCCCCGAACGACAGGACGTAACTGGCCGCGACCCACTCCAGGTCCGCGACGTCCAGCCCCAGGTCCTCCTGGACGGTGGGCAGGGCCACGTTGATGACGGTGTTGTCCAGCGTGGTCAGGAACCCGGTCAGGGACAGCAGGACCAGTAACGCCGACAGCCTTCCGCGATGCACGACCCCGTCCCTTCCGCCGGATGCGCTCAACGGATTGTGCGTGCGCGGGCGGGCCGCGCTCTGCTGTGCGGGCTGCCGATTCCCGGGGCCTGTTTTGTCACCGCGCTGACAGTCCGCACCGGACGAACTGTCAGTGCCCCGTCTTCTTCCACCGCGGCACGGGAGCGGAACCTGGGGCCTCAGCCGAACCGTACGTCACTTCAGTGGAGTCGAGATGACCGAGACGTCCGAACCCGCGCCGCTGCTGACCGACCGGCTCCGGCACTGGGCCACCCACAGTGCCCACCAGCGTGCCGTCACCCACGTGGAGTTTCCCGGACCGGACTCCTCGGGTGTGCACCGCACGCTGAGCTGGCAGGGCCTCGACGCACGGGCACGTGCGGTCGCCGGGCAGCTGCAGGGAACGGTGCGGACCGGCGACCGGGTGGCGCTGCTGCTGCCGCAGGGCCTGGACTACACGGCGGCCTTCCTCGGCTGCCTGTACGCGGGAGTGATCGCCGTTCCCCTGTTCACGCCGGACCTGACGGGCCACGAGGGACGCCTGGCCGCCGTGCTCGACGACTGCGAGCCGGCCCACGTGCTGACGGACGGGCCGTCGCGGGAGCCGGTGGGGCGGGTGACCGGGGGGCGCCTGCCCGTGACCGAGGTGGACGCGCTGCCGGAGGGCCCGCCCGCGACGCGGCTGCCCCGGCCCGCACCGGACGACATCGCGTACCTGCAGTACACCTCGGGCTCCACCCGCAGCCCGGCCGGAGTGATGGTGACCCACGCCAACGTCGTCGCCAACGCCCGGCAGGCCGTCACCGCCTTCGACGCCGCCCCCGGCCGCAGCACGACCGTGGGCTGGCTGCCGCTCTTCCACGACATGGGCCTGGTGCTGTGCGTGGCCGCTCCGGTCTACGCCGGGTTCGGGTCCGTGCTGCTCGATCCCGTGGCGTTCCTGGAGAGCCCGGTGCGCTGGCTGCGCCTGCTCGGCGGATATCCCGGGACGCTCAGCGCCGCGCCCAACTTCGCGTACGACTACTGCGTCACCCGCGTCGACGCGGACGAGGCCGCCGGCCTGCGGCTCGACCGGGTGGCGGCCCTGCTCAACGGCAGCGAGCCGGTGCGGCCCGCCACCCTGGACCGGTTTCTCGCCGCGTTCGGCCCGGCCGGCCTCGCCGCCGAGGCGCTGTGTCCCGCGTACGGACTCGCCGAGGCCACCGTGTTCGTCACGGCGGACCGGCGCGACCGGCCGCCCGCGACAGTGGAGTGCGATGCCGAGGCCCTCGCGGCGGGCCACGTCGAGGAGCGGCCCGGCGGGACGGCACGGCTCACCGCGTGCGGTCGGCCGGTCGGGCAGGAGGTGCGCGTCGCCGACCCGGAGACGGGGACCGTGCTCGGCGAGGGACGCGTCGGCGAGATCCAGGTGCGAGGGCCGAACGTGGGCGCGGGCTACTGGAAGCAGTCCGAGCGCACCGCCGAGACCTTCCGCGAGGGCTGGCTGCACACGGGCGACCTGGGCGCGTTGCACGACGGGAGGCTGCTGGTGACCGGGCGTCTGAAGGACCTGATCCTCGTGGACGGCCGCAACCACTACCCCCAGGACATCGAGGAGACCGTGCAGTCCGCGGTGGACGTGGTGCGCAGGGACCGGCTCGCCGCCTTCGGCGTGCCGCGCGGCGACGGCACCCAGGAGGACCTCGTGGTGGTGGCCGAGGTACGGCGGGGCACCGGACAGGACGGCGCGCAGGAGCGCGAGAGCCTGGCCCACGCACGGGCCGCCGTCGCGGCGCGGCACGGACTGCGGCTGGCCGATCTGGTGCTGGTCGAGGCGGGCGCGGTACCGCGCACATCGAGCGGGAAAGTGGCGCGGGCCGCCTGCCGGGAACGTTTTCTCTCCGGCGCGCTGCGCGCGGGGGCGCTGTGAGCACCACGGCACGGCGGGTTCGGGAGGTGCTGGTCGCGCGGCTCGGCGAATGGTACGGCGTGGCGCCGGAGGACGTGACCGACGACCGGCCGTTCGCCGAGTACGGGCTCACGTCACGGGACACCGTCGCCCTCACCGCGCTCCTCGGCCAGGCCATGGGGCGGCGGCTGCCCGCGACGCTGTTGTGGGAGACGCCGACGCCGGCGGCGCTCGTGGCGACTCTCACGGCGGAGGCGGAGCAGCCCCTGCCCGACGAGGTCACGGCCGTCCTCCCCGCCGCCGGGTCACCGGTCGCCGTGGTCGGTGTCGGCTGCCGTTTCCCGGGTGGAGCCGACTCCCCGGCGATGTACTGGCAGTTGCTCGCCGAGGGCCGTGACGGCGTCGGAACGGTGCCTGAAGGACGCTGGGAGCGGTTCGTGCCGGCCGGGTCCGTCCTGCCCGGCGACCTCGGCCGGCACGGCGGCTTCCTCGGCCACGTCGAGGAGTTCGACGCCGAGTTCTTCGGCATCGCCGCCGACGAGGCAGTGGCCCTCGACCCGCAGCAGCGGATGCTGCTGGAAGTGACCCGCGAGGCCCTCGACCACGCGGCGATCCCGGCGCCCTCGCTCGCCGGGACCCGCACGGGGGTGTTCGTCGGGATCAGCGGCACCGAGTACGCACATCTCACCGGGGCACGACCGGAGTCGGTGACGCCGTGGACGGTGGCGGGCGCCGCCCTGAGCGTGGCCGCGGGCCGCGTCTCCTACGCGCTGGACCTGCGGGGCCCGAGCGTGGCCGTCGACACGGCCTGCTCGTCGTCCCTGGTGGCCGTGGACCATGCGGTGCGCAGCCTGGCCCACGGCACGTCCGACGTGGCGCTCGCGGCCGGCGTCAACGTCCTGCTCTCCCCGGCCGTGACGCTCGGGCTCCAGCGGGCGGGCGCACTGGCCGCCGACGGGCGGTGCAAGGCGTTCGACGCGGCGGCCGACGGCATGGTCCGGGGCGAGGGGTGCGGCGTCGTCGTCCTCAAACGCCTCGCCGACGCCGAGCGGGCCGGTGACCGAGTCCTGGCCGTGATCACGGCCACCGAGGTGAACTCCGACGGGCGCTCGAACGGTCTGACCGCGCCGAGCGCGTCCGCACAGCGTGCGCTGCTGGCCCACGCCCACGGTCCGGACCGGCGGCGGGTGGACTACGTGGAGGCCCACGGCACCGGCACGCCGCTCGGCGACCCGGTCGAGGCCGGCGCCCTGGGCGCGGTGCTCGGACGGGGCCGCCCCGCCGAACAGCCCCTGCTGCTGGGCTCGGTGAAGACGAACATCGGCCACCTGGAGGCGGCCGCCGGCATCGCCGGACTCATCAAGACCGTCCTCGCCCTCCACCACGACGAGCTGCCCGGGCAACTGCACTTCGGCAGCCCCAACCCGCACATCGACCTGGAGGCGCTGCGCCTGCGGGTGCTCACCTCGCCCGAACCGTGGCCGCGTTACTCCGGCACGGCGACCGCGGGTGTGTCGTCCTTCGGCTTCGGCGGCACGAACGCACACGTCGTGCTCCAGGAACACCGCGAGCGTGGATCCGCCCGCCTCGCACCCGCACCGCTCCAGCCCGCCGTGGTGCTGCTCGACGCCCCCACCGACGCCCGCCTCCGTGCCCAGGCGGGCGAGCTGGCGCGGTGGCTCGACTCGCCGGCGAGCCGCGGCGCACGGCTGGCCGACGTCGCCCGGACCCTGGCGGGCCGCACCGGGCGCGGTCAGCGGCGCGCGGCCGTCGTCAGCCGCGACCGGGCCGCCGCCGCGACCGCCCTGCGCCGCCTCGCCGCGGGCGACCCGGACACCCACCTCGTCACCGCCGACCGCGCTCCGCTCACCGCCGACGATCCGGGGCCGGTGTGGGTCTTCTCCGGATACGGCTCCCAGTGGCCCGGCATGGCACGTGAACTGCTGGGCTCGGAACCGGCGTTCGCGGCGGCCGTCGAACGGCTCGAACCGGTGCTGCGGGAGCACGCCGGGATCTCGCTGCTCGGCGCGATGGCACCGGACGCCGACCTGTCCTCGCTCACCGCCGTCATGCCGGCGCTCTACGGCCTCCAGGTCGCGCTCGCCGAACTGTGGCGCTCCTACGGTGCGGAGCCCTCGGCGGTGATCGGTCACTCGCTGGGCGAGATCGCGGCGGCGGTCACGGCCGGGGTCCTCGACCCGCCGACCGGAGCGCGGATCGTCGCGTCCCGCTCCCGCCTCCTGGCCACCGTACGGGGCGGCACGATGGCCGTCGTCGACCTGCCCCCGGAGGGCATCCGCCGGATGACGGAAGACCTGCCGACGCTGCACGTCGCGGTGTACGCCTCGCCCGAGCAGTGCGTGGTCACCGGTCCGGCACGGGACGTCGGGGCGCTCGTCGCCCGGGTCACCGCCGAGGCCGCCTTCGCGAGGACGATGCCGGTGCCGGTGGCGGGACACTCGCCGGACGTCGAACCGCTGCTGGAGGAGTTCGCGTGGGAGCTCGGCGCCGTCCCGCACCGTGAGCCCGCGTGCCGCCGGTACTCCACGGTGTTGGACGACCCCCGGGCCGACGACCCCTATGACACCGCCTACTGGCTGGCGAACCTGCGCCGCCCCGTCCGCTTCGAGCAGGCGGTGCGCGCGGCGGCGCGGGACGGGCACCGCGTGTTCGTCGAAGTCGCGCCGCACCCCACCCAGGCGCAACCGCTTGCCCGGACGCTGGAGGCCGCCGGGGCGCACGACGCGCTGATCGTCCCGACGCTGCGCCGCGGCACGGACGACGCGGTCTCCTTCCGGGCCGCCCTCGCCGCGCTCCTGGTGCACGGCACGCGCATCCCGTCGGCACGCGAGACGCTGCACCGGGGCGGCCGGATCACGGACGTCCCGTCGCCCCGCTGGCAGCGCCGCCGGTACTGGGCGGGCGAGGAACCGGAGCCGGCCCCCGAACCGAAGGAACGGCCCGCCACGACCACACCGCTCGACCGGTTGCGCACGCTCGTCGCACGCGTCATGGGCTTCGGCCCGGACCGGCTCGACCCGGACGTCCCCCTCACGGATCTCGGCCTCGACTCGCTCACCGCGGTTCGCATCCGGACGGCCGTGCAGCGGGAGTTCGGCTCGGCGCCCGAAACGGGTGTGCTGCTGCGCCAGGGAACACTGCGTGGCGTGGCGGCACTGCTCGACGACGTGCCCCGGCCGACCCCGCCGCCGCTCGCGCATCCCGAGGAGCCGTCCCTTGGCACGCCGGGCGTCCTCCGTTCCTTCCCCGGCGACGGCCCGCACCCGCCACTGTTCCTGGCACACGCCGCCGGCGGTTCCTCCGACGTGTACGGGCGCCTGGCCGCGCGTTTGGACGGGCAACGGCCGGTGTACGGCTTCGACCGTCCGGAACGCCCGGACGACGTCGCGGGCCGCGCCGCGGAGTTCGCCCGCCGGATCCGCCTGCTGCGGCCCGAGGGCCCCTGGATCCTGGGCGGCTGGTCGTACGGCGGGGTCGTCGCCCAGGAGGCGGCCCGCCTGCTGAGCCGGGAGGGCGAGGTCGCCGCACTGGTCCTCGTCGACTCGGTCCTGCCGCTGCCGGCCCCGCCCGCGGCGACACCGGCCGACGAGGCCCGACGGCGCTTCGCCGGCTTCGCGGCGTACGTCCGCACCACGTACGCGGCCGAACTGACGCTGCCCTACCCGGAGTTGGGAGACATGGACGACGCGGAACAGGTCGACCTCGTTCTCAGGCTTCTGGAGAAGGCCGTCGACCTGCCCGCCGGCGTCCTGGCGCACCAGCGTGCCTCGTACCTGGACCTCCGCAGCGGGGAACGCCACACACCGGGCCCGTACCCGGGCCGAACCCTCCTCTACCGGGCGACGGAGCCGGCCCCCCACACGGTCCGCGACGCCCGCTACGAACGCACCGACGTCACGCTCGGCTGGGACGCCCACTGCCCCGGCCTCACCGTGGCCGACCTGCCAGGTCACCATCTGGCGTTGCTCGACCCTCCGGCGGTGGACACCCTCGCCGCGGAGCTGACCCGTGCCCTCGACCCCGCCCGTCTCCCGGCGAAGTCCGCGTCCCTGGAGCCCTGATGCAACGAAGCCGCCGGCACCGCAGACGACCCCGCACCCGCCTGGCCGCACTCACCGTCACCGCCGTGCTCCTCGCCACGGGCGGCGCGCTCGACGCGTCCACGGCACAGGGCACGCCGGTACCGTCCGAGCGGCGGACGGCCGTATCCGACGACGGCGCCCGCATCGTCGGACGCCGATGGCTCGACGAACGGACCGTCGACCTGACGATCCGCTCCCCGGCCGTGGGCGCCGACGTCCCGGTGCGTGTCCTGCTCCCCGCCTCGTACGCCGAAGCGCCCGACCGTGAGCGGCCCGTGCTCTACCTGCTGCACGGCGCGCACGACGACTACACCTCGTGGACGCGGGAGACGGATGTCGAGCACTTCCTGGCCGACCAGGAAGTCATCACCGTCATGCCGTCGGCGGGACCCACCGGCATCCCCACCGACTGGTGGAACTTCGGCCGCCGCACGCCCGACTACGAGACCTTCCAGATCGACGAGGTGATGGGGCTGCTGCGCGACGAGTTCCATGCGGGGCCGACCAGAGCCGTGGCCGGGGTGTCCACCGGCGGCTACGGCGCCCTGGCGTTCGCGGCACGCAGACCCGGCGCCTTCACAGCCGCCGCGTCCTACAGCGGGATCCTGGACACGTCGGCCCCCGGCATGCCCACCGTCGTCGACGCTATCGTCGCCCGAGAGGGACAGTGGCCGAGCGACCTGTGGGGAAGCGCCGTCGTCCAGTGGGCGAACTGGGCGGAGCACAACCCGTACCGGCTCGCGGCACGGCTCAGGGGCACTCGCCTGTACGTCGCGCAGGGCAGCGGCATTCCCAACGACGACTTCGGCAACCTCGGCGGCGCCTTCCTGGAAGGCACGTTGTGGTGGCAGGCGCGGAGGTTCGTCGAGCGCCTCGCCGACCTCGGCGTGCCGGTACGGGCGCACCTGTACCGGGGCGGGTCGCACGCGTGGTCCGCGTGGCGGGGGGAGTTCGAGAGGTCCTGGCCGACGCTCGCCGCCGGCCTCGGACTGAGCCGGAATCAGGAGCCCGCCCCGGCCGCGTCCGCCGGCGCCCCTCAGCCCGCGAGGACCGTGCAGCCCAGCGGGGCAACCGTCCGAGGGGCCGCACCCACCTCACGATCCGCTGTCCGGACACATCCGCGGCCCGGCGGAACGTACTCCGCTTCCTGACCCACCTGCGCGATGTGCTCCGCACGGACGGGAGACCGCCCGACTCGCCGAGCGCGTGGGGAACATCCCGCTGTACGCCGCGGTCCTCGGCTGACCGGCCACCGCCGAGGAGTGCTTGGGCAACCTGGCCGGGGCGACGGAACTCCACGACCGGGCACTCGCGGCGGTCGGCGAACGGTCCGGCACCAGGCCGGCGGCCGAGATCCGCAACCGGCTGGGCCGGCACCACGCAGCGACGGAAGAGCTCACCCAGGCGCGCGACCGGATCGAGCGGGCCCTCGCCGGCTTCCGCACCGAGCCCCGGGAACTCGCCCGTACCCTCGACGGCCTGCACCGCCGCGCGCAACGGGGCCCGCGGCGGTTCCAGCCTCACGAAGAAGCCGACCGTGTCGAACCGCACCCGCCACCGCCTGTCCGACGACGTGGGCATTCCCCCGAGCCGGATGCTGCGGACGCACCAGGCGATCCTCCGACACGCGGCGGCGGGTGTCACAGTCTGCTCGGCCAGGACGGTGCCACCCACCCCCGGCCGTTCTGGACGGTCAGGAGGCGAAGGCCCTTTCCAGCCTGGGGATCAGGTCCCGGAGATCCTGTTCCCAGCAGCCGCCGTTGTGGCCGCCGTTGCATTGGGTGCCCCAGGCGGAACCGTCCCCGTAGTCGACGTAGTGGTAGGACATGCCGAGCGCGTCCATGCTGTCCTTGGCGTGCTTGGCCGCGCCTTCGAGCCAGAACTCCGGTTCGAGGGGTGAGCCGCCTCCGTTGCCCACATAGACGGAGACGCCGACTCCGGCGAGTTTGTCCATGTGCGCTGCCGGGTCGACCTCGTTCCATCGCCAGTCGGCGTTGAACACCGGGTAGGGCGAGCCGAAGAGAGCGTCGCTGTCCACGCCGGGCTTGTAGGGGGAGTTGTCGGGGTCGCAGGCTCCGGACGACGAGCCGCAGATCGCGCCCAGCGCATCGGTGACGGAGGCGACGGCGGCCAGCCGCAGGTCCATGGACTTGGCGGACAGATCGATGTCTCCCGACAGGGATGCGGTCTGGCTGAACAGGTCGGGACGGACCTGGGCGTAGTGGAAGGCGCCGAACCCGCCCATGGAGACACCGGCGATGGCCCGGGCCTTCTTGGTGGGAATGGTCCGCAGGTTCGCGTCGATGAACGGGATCACCTGCTTGAGGTGGAAGTTCTCCCAGTTCTGGGCACCGAGCTGAGTCTTCTGGTTGAGCCAGTTGGCATACCAGCCCCGAGCGCCGCCGTCCGGAATGACGGTGATCATCGAGTCCGACATGGTCAGCGCCGGATAGGTCTGCTGGATCGGGTCGTCAGGTGAGCCGTGCAGGAAGTACAGCACCGGGTAGCGTCGGTCCGGGTCGGTGTAATAGCCGCTCGGCAGAATGATTTTGATGTGGTGCTTTCCCGTGACCTCGGGCGTGGTCACGGTGATGGTGAAGTTGGCGGGACCTCCCACGGCCGTGTCCACCTGGGTCAGGCCGAATCCGTTCGCCATCGGTGGCGGCGCGGTGCCGTCAGCGGCCTGTGCCGGACCGGTCGGCAGCATGACCATGGCCACGGCGGCGACCATCCATGCCGCCACCGGTCGCCATTTTTTCGATGTCCTTGCCACAGCGTGTCCCCTCGTGAGTTTGTCGTTGTGCGGCGCGAGATGTGTCGGGAAGCGGTGAGGCTCCGATGGAGGAGCACGCCGGAGACCGTCATTCGCGCTCCCGCGTGCTCACCGTCGATCTCACTTCAGGACCTTGACCACGTCCGGTTCGCCGTCGACCTGGCCGGGCGTGATCACGTTCAGCACGCCGAGTTCGCTGATCGAGCCGTGGATCGGGATCTGCTCACCGCTGCGGGTGACCTCCTGGATGTCGGAGAGCGGCGTGTTCAGCGGAATGCCCGCCTTGCGCAGCGCGAGAACCGCTCCGTGCCATCGAGCCGTCCACCCCCTGTGGTAGCGGCCTGTGTTCGAACGTGGCCACGCTAGCGAGAACCGATGAAATCTCGATGATGCCGCCGTGCCTGAGGGTGTCATTGCCCCCCGGGGCGAATGCCCGGCCTGTGTACCGGGCGGCGCAGCCGCCCTCCTTCTGTCCCCGGCCTGCTCCACGGTGACCCTCTCTCCTCACCGCACCACCGCATCCGGGCGCTGAGCCGGGATTTCATCGACTTTTCAGCGCTCCTCGCCAGGATGAACGTGCCGCCGTGGCCGCTCGACCGTTACCGGAGCCGTGCCGCAGCGGGCGCCCCGTGATGCCCGGTGCCGGCCGAGCGTGAGACACAACACCCGGCACAGCGCTCGCGGACTGCATCCCCCGACTCGACACCGCGTTCGCCACGGTGAGCCGACCCTGGAGGGCCGACCATGTCCAACCCCGCACACCCCGACCGCCTCTCGCTCACCCGCAGATCGCTGATGAGGGCCGGCGCGGGCGTCGCTCTGACCGCCGGCGCGCTGGGCAGCTCGATTGCCGCCGCTCCCCGCGCCGCCGCGGCCCAGCGCGGCACCCCCCTGTGCGAACAGCCCGGCGACTCGGCGAGCTCGCAGGGGCTGGGATCGGGGGATCTCGCCATCCCCTACTACCGGGAGCACGACAGCACCTGGGGCTATGTCTTCGGTGACTCCTTCACCGAACCAGGGTTGCGGGGCGACTACCTCGGCTCCCCGGTCATGCTGAACCAGGCCGACTTCGACGCCTCCGGCGCGACGCCGATCTCGTTCACCTGGGCCATGCCCACGGGAGGCGCCGCCCGGCAGCTCTTCGACTACCGGCACAACGCCGACAACGGGCACGGTTTCGAGGTCAGCCGCATCCCCAACGACTGCATCGAGTTCGGCGGCCGCACGTACATCCAGTACACCTCCGTGGAGGTCTGGCAGCCGCCCGCGGGCTACGACGGCTCGCGGATGTCCGGCGTCGCCTACTCCGACGACCACGGCGTGACCTGGTACGACTACCCTTACCACTGGGCGGGTGACACCCAGGGGGTGAACCAGTCCCTGTACGGAATGTGGTCGTTCGCGGGCATCGACCCCGACGGCTGGCTGTACATCTTCTCCAAACGCTGGAACGGCAGCCACCGCAACACCGGTGACGGCGGGGCGATCCAGCTCTTCCGCATCCGGCCGGAGGAGTTCCGCGCAGGCAACTTCGGAGCCCAGGAGAACTGGGCCCACCTCGACGGCCGTTGGCAGTGGACCCGGGCAGTCCAGCCTTCGATCATCCTGTCCGGGAACAACATCGGAGAGTTCTCGGTGAAGCGCATCGGCGGCACGTACTGCATGAGCTACTTCGACGTCACCGACTACTCGATCTGCACCCGCACCGCTGCCCGGCCCGATGCGGTGTGGAGCGCGCCGAAACCGCAGATCGTCGGCGACGCCGCCTGGCCGCCCAACCACTGGGGCAAACCCCAACTCCCCCTCCTCTACGGCGGATACATCCACCCGGGCAGCGCCGGCCCCAACTCCCTGACCTTGATCGTGTCGCAGTGGAACGGGCAGCCCGACCAGTCGCCCTACCGCGTACTGCAGTACGACGGCATCAACCCGTAGTCCGCGTTCCGCGATCCCCCTTCGGCACACATCCCCGGCACAGGAGGAACTGATGAGCGGCGTCGGCTTACGACGTGCAAGACCGGGCAGCACAGCCCTGCTCGCCCTCACGATCCTGACCCTGACCGCACTGAGCGGCAGCCCGGCGGGCGCAGCGTCGAAATCGCGCTGAAGCCCGACCCCGAGGCGGCTCATCGTCGTCGGTGGGCCTGGGCGAGGCGGCTTTGCAGACGAGCGTGGCGGAACTGGTAGACCGCACCGGCCTGGCGCAGGACGCCGCGCTGGTAGGCGTCGTCGAGGAAGGTGGCGACGGCCCAGGGGAGGCGTCCGGTCAACGGCAGCCAGAGGCGGGAGAGTACGCACCACTGGCCCCAGGCGGTCAGACTCAGGGTGTAGCCGAGGGCGCCGCCCAGGCCACTGATGGTGCCGAGCATGAGGCTGGCCGTGGGGTCGACGACGAGTCGGCCCAGGTGCCCCTGCAGCAGGTCGACCACCACCCCGATCCCGAGTCCGACCGCTGCGCCGAAAACGGGCGTCCAGACGGCCAGTTGAGTGATCACCGCCCGCCGGTCGGCAGTCAGGACGCTGCGCGGGCTGACGGCGGAGACGATGTCGAGGGGGGTTTCGAGGAGGCCGAGGAGGCAGAAGGTGAGTCCGGCACCGCCGCCGAAGACCAGGCTGTAGACGATCCCGTCGACGAGCCCGAGGTACAGCGCGTCGGACAGGCCGACCTTCCAGCCGTACCCGTGCACCAGGCCGACCGCGAATCCGTAGGCGAAGCCGAAGAGCGCTCCGCCCAGCGTGCCGATCACCAGTCGGGGGCCGGCCGTCCACGTGGTGGTCTCCGGCCGGCCGCGGATCTGCAGGCGTACGGCGGACGGTCTGATGTCCTTGCCTGTGACCGTGTACGTGAGCCAGTGCACGAGCCCGAACAGGAAGCCGGCCAGGAGCCCGACAATCGTGCCGTCCAGGAGACCGCCGGCGGGCGAGCCGTAGACGCAGGTGGCGATGGTGCCGTCGACGAGTCCGATGACCAGTGCGGTGGTGAGGGCGGTGACCAGGGTGCGGGTGGAGTCGCGCAGGCCGTCGCCGAGCCGCCACCAGGCCAGGTCGGGGGTTTTGCGCTCCGTCAGGTGGTGGGCGAGGTAGCCGAGCCATCGCTGGACGCGGTCCGGCTCCCAGCCGCGTGAACCCGGGCGGGGCCGGTGGCGGTAGACCGTGGGGAGGAAGTTGTCGAGCAGGTGCTCCTCCAACTCCTCCGCGGTGCCGAACAGTTCGGTGTCGAGCAGGGAGGCCGGATCGTGGTCCGGAGTGTCGCTGTAGACGGTACGGGCGAGCGCGACCATCAGCGGAGTCGACAGGACCGTGGCGAGCGGGGCCACCGGCCCGTCCGGTGACGGCTCGCGCAGCTTCTTCATCACGGAGTCCCACGCGCCCGCCGCGGGGTCCGTGCGGTCGGTCTTGCGGGTGGTTCGGGGCAGGTAGTGGTCCAGGTCGTCGAGGGTGAGGTCGGTGAGTTCGATCGGCGCGGCGGAGGTCAGCACGTCGGTCTCGTCGACCGCGGCGGCGTACTCTGCGGGGCGGCTGGTGAGCAGGAGGGGCAGAGTGGTGGCGTTGAGGGCTTCGAGTGCGGGGCGGCGCAGCCCGTCGGCCATCTCGTCGAAGCCGTCCAGCACCGGCAGTACGCGGCCCGAGTCGACCAGCGCGGACGCCAGGCTCACCCTGCCGGGTCCCAGGGCGGCCGTACCGGGGTGGTCGCGCGTCAGCTGCTCGGTCAGCCAGTCGCGCAGGGTGATGGTGGTGGGGTCCCAGGCACCGATGCTGAAGATGACCGGAACGGGCTCCGCGGGCGTCCGTGACTTCAGGTGGTCGAGGACGAAGCGCAGGGTCAGGATCGTCTTCCCGGATCCGGACCTGCCGAGAACCACCAACCGCCCGGAGGGGATGTTCCGGTAGGTCTCGGCGATTTCCTCCAACCGGCCGCTCAGGTCCAGGGGATCGCCCGCGGCTCCCGGCGGGAGGCGGCGGATGTTGGCCCAGTGGTCGGTGAGTGTCCCGCAGGCGGCCTTCCAGCGGACCGGCAGCGGATAGGGATCCTGGATCCGCCGTTGTTCCTCCTCGCGCTGCCAGCGGGCCGCCACCGCCTTCGCGAGTTGTTCCGCCGCGTCCGTCAGCGCGTTCTGTGCCGCAGACGGCGGCTGTTGCGCGGCAGGCGCCTCGAACGCCGCATCGTCCGGCCCCGGCTCGCCCGGCGCGCCCGCGCCGCCGCCCGGGTGCCCCGGGACGGCGGCGCCCAATAACTCCTCACGGTCCTCGCTCTGCAGGGCGAGCGCGTCGGCGAGGCGCTGCACCGTGGTCATCCGGGGGTTGCTGCGCTTGCCGGTCTCCAGACCGCGGATGGTGCTCACGCTGATCCCGGAACGACGCTCCAGCTCGTCCTGGGTCAGCCCCGCCTTCTCGCGCAGCCGTCGCAGGACCGTGCCGAACTCACTGGCCACAAGTCACGGCCCCTCCCCCTTGAGTTGTGCGTCTTTCCGCAGGTGGGGACTGTAGCGCGGTCACCGGTCACATATGACCTCCTGAATGCTCTGTCCACATTTCCTGCACGGCGGCCAGCCTCGACGGCATCGACGTGATCGACCGGGCGAGTGGATCGGCCGGTCCTGAGAACGGGGAGTGTGCATGCCGACGACGACCGCAGCCCAGGGCAGCCCGGGCGTCACGGTCCTCACCGCCGAGGAACGCGAGGTGCTCCACGCGCTCGGATGCGGCCTGGGGGACGCCGAGATCGCCGACGTCCTGGCCCTGCCCGAGCAGGTGGTGGCCGAGCGGCTCGGCCGTGTCCTGGGGAAGCTGGGGCTGCGCGACCGGGCCGCCGCCATCGTGCACGCCTTCGACTGCGGTCTGGTCGTGCCGGGACAGGGCCCGCGCGGGCCGGTGCCGGTGCCGGGGACAGCCGTCGGGCGGCGGCCGGACTCCGAACCCGGCCCCAAGCTCCGGCTGTCGCTGCTCGGACCGCTGCGGACGGGGCTCGCGGGGCGGCCCGTCGACGTCGGCCCCGTACGGCAGCAGGCGGTGCTGGCGGCGCTGGCGCTGAGTCCGGGCCGCTCCGTCAGCCGGCGGCAGCTGCTGGAGAACGTGTGGGGGAGGGAGATGCCGGACGGGAACGTCGTACCGGTCTACGTGTACCGGCTGCGCAAGGCCCTGCGTCTCGGAGAGCGTCCGGACTCGGTGATCCGGCGCGACCGGTACGGATACGGACTGGCCCGCGGTGTGGCCGAGGTGGACGTGCTGTGCATGGAGGACCTCGTCACCCGGTCCGGAGAGGCCGCACGTGCCGGCGACCTGTCCGAGGCCGTGCGGCTGTGCGCCCGGGCGCTGGAGCTGTTCCGCGGTGAGCCGTTGGCCGGACTGCCCGGGCCGTTCGCCGAGTCGGAGCGGCTGCGGCTCACCCGGCGCAGGGTCGCCCTGGCGCAGCGGAAGGCGGACTGGCAGCTGAGGCTGGGCCGGCACGCCGAGGCGATCACCGGGCTGTCCGCCCTTGCCCTGGAGGAGCCGCTGAACGAACCGGTCGCCGCGATGCTGATGCACGCGCTGCGGCGCGACGGCCGGCGGGCCGAGGCTCTGGCCGTCTTCGACCGCGCCGTCCGGCGCCTGGCCGACGACCTGGGGGTGGTACCGGGTGACGTGCTGTTGCAGGCACGGCGGGCGGCCCTGCGCGGGGACGACGCCGGCACCGGTCGGGTTCGGGCGGGCGCGGCGTGAGCGGGGGAGCCGCTCACCGTGGGCGCGACGAGGAACTGCTGCTGGCGCGGATCTCCGCGGCCGCCGGCCGGGCGGGTCTCGGCAGGCGACGCGCCACCCATCGGGCGCTGCCCACGGAGTCCGGCCCCCGGCGGGCGGTCATCGTGGGCGTGCGGCGCCCGCAGCCGACCGGTGGCAGGTCGGTCACGCGGGCGGGCGCACGGCTGGACCTGTACGAGCACGGGATGACGGCTGCCGTCGGCAAGCGGATCCATGTCATCCGCTTCGACTCCACGGTGGTGCGCCGACGCAGGGTGCTGTCGTCGCGGGGCATCACCCGCGCCCTGGTGCTCGTCGACGTCGACGGCGAACGGATCGTGCTGCGCAGCGGTGACTTCGACCGTCCGGAGGAGTGGTGGCCCGGGATCCGCCGGGCCGTCGTCGACGCGCAGGTGCCACGGGCCTTGGCCGCGCTGCACCAGGGAGCACGGCTGGCCTTCGGCCCTGTATGGATCACCAGGGACGAAGTCGGCTCCGGAGGGACTGCCCTGCGATGGGCGCAGGTCCAGCGGATCGAGATGCTCAACGGTTTCGTCGCCGTCCGCGCCACCGGCCGCTGGCAGGTGTGGGTCACTGTCGCGTCCGGGATCCCGAACCTCTGCGTGTTCCACGCCCTCACCGAGCACCTCGCCGGCGCCGAGCGGGACGACGACTGACATACGGCCCCTTGCTTCACGGGGTTTTCAGCGGGTGCTCCCGGCGTCCGAAGGACGTGACGGGCGGCCACATGCGATCCACCGAATCCAGAAGGAGACAGTCATGGCCGACAACTACCGATACCGGTGCGGTGAGTGCGGGCACCGCACCGCCTGGGGGAGCGAATCCCAGGGGGCGGGGGCGATCGAGGCGCACTACGGCCGAAGCCATCCGGATGTAGTTCCCGGCGGGATGGTCGAGTTCCGCAAGGGATCGTCTTCCGGCGGCTCCGGATGTCTGATCGCCCTGGGCATCCTGGTCCTCCTCCTGATCATCGCCTCCCGGCACTGACCGCGCCGACTGCACGGACGACGGCCGGACAAGGAGGAGCGCAGCTTCAGTGCCGTCGGCGGTCGGCCCCGACCTCCCCTGAGCAGGGCCGGTGTGACCCGCTCGCTCGCCCGAGCGGGCCCGCGCCCGTCTCCCGCTCCGGAACTCCCGGGCCGTGGGACGTCCTTCGCCTCGGGCGATGCACACGGCGACCGGCACATCGAGCAGACACAAGGAGTACGCAATGGAATCGGAACTGGCGGCACTGGTGCACCTGGCCGCGTCGACTGTGGTCGGCGGAATGGCCACAGCCGGGTGGGAGAGCGCGCAGCGGGCGATGGGCGAGCTGTGGCGCCGGGTGTACCCCGAGCGGGCGGCCACGGTGCTGGCCGAACTGGGCGAGGCGCGCGCCGAAGTGCTCGTCGCCCGGCGGAACGGCGACGAGCTGGCCGAGCGGGAACTCGTCGGCGAATGGCAGACGCGGCTGCGCAGGCTGCTGGCCGCCGACCCGGAGATGCTGCCGGAACTCCGTCGAATGATCGACGAGTTGCTGCCCATGGCCGAAGCGGCGGAACCGCCCGCCGGCAGTCCCCGGTTGACCGCGCACGCGTCGGGGCGGTCACGCGTCACCATGGCCGGGCGGGACATCAACATCACCAAGGGGTGATCGTTTGAACTCCGGAGAGACCCAGGGCGGCTCCGGCCAGGAGGGCGCCGACGGTGGTGGGACTCGCATCAGCGCACGAGCGGACGGCCGGTCCAAGATCACAGTGGCCGGCCGTGACATCAACAGCACCTACTTCGTCAGCGCCTCGTCGGCGGCGCTCGCCGCCCTGGTGGGCCTCGTGCTCCTCCTCGGTGTGTGGCAGCCGTGGCAGGAGACGGCCGCGACCGGCAAACGGAACCGCGCGGGGACCGTGATCGGGTCGGAGCCCTCCGGTGGGGCCTCCGCGACGACCACACCGCACCGGGAGCCGACGTCCGACGGAGAGGACGACGAGGAGCCGGAGGACCCGGAGACCTCACCCAGTCCCACCCCCAGCGACTCGCCGACCCCCGACCCGCCGGATCCGGTCGACGTGGCGTTCGCGTCGGTCGGCGTCGGCACCTGCCTCGATGTGTACGACGGCGGCTGGGGCAAACTGAACCGCGAGCGGCCGGTCGCCGTCGACTGCGGTGCCGGTTTCGCCTTCTCGAAGGTGACCATGGTGACGACGTTCGCCTCGAACTGCCCCGGGGGCGCGGGCCGATGGGGCTGGGGTCACGTCAACGACGACGGATCGTCCACGGCCTTGTGCCTGGACCGAGTGTTCGCCGTGGGGCAGTGCTTTCCCGCGACACTGAGCAGGCAGGCCGACGGCTCCCTCCACGGCGAGGGACGGCTGTTCAGCGTCTGGGGCTGTGACCGGACGCAGGTGCCGCGCGGTCAAAACGCGATCATGGTGATCACGGCGGTGCTGAACGGCGGCAACTGCCCCGAGCGCACCGACAGGCCGGCGCTCTCGTGGCCGGTCTTCAACGGCGCGGCCACAGTCTGCACCGTGAAGACGACGAAGTGACCCGCCTGAGGACCACGTCCACCAGGTCTTGGAGCGCTTGTCGGCGACGACTTCCGATCGACCGGACAGCGGAAGCACGACGCATACGGACACGGGAAGGGACGGCCTGACGGTTCGTCACTCCGCCCAGGGGCGCCAGCCGTCCTCGTCGTCGCTCCGCCACAGGCTGATCCCGCGGTCGCGCAGCGCCGCACACAGCTCGTGCGGTGCCAGCCAGGAATGGAGCGGGACGAGGCCGGCGGTGCGAAGCCGGCCCGCCAGCAGGTGGTCGACGGCGATGCCGGCGAGCAGTGAGGGAATGCGACCGCCGTCCTGCCGGGCCGTCATGCCCAGTCGGCGGGTGACCGGCAGCCCGCCGCACTGCCCCCTCACGGTGACCGTGAAGCCGCCTGCCTCGTCGCCGGCCCGGCCGACGAGCCACGACACCGCGCGCACCAGCGGGGTCCAGCGCCGGGTGGCGCGGGGCCGCCCGGTGCGGGCCCGCAGTGCGGCGAAGAGGCCCAGAGCCCGGTTGACGACGGTGAATTCGGTACCGGCCTTGAAAGCGATCGTGCGGGCATCGCACAGTTCGGCCAGGACGTCCAGGTCGGCCATCTCGTACACCTGGTGCACCAGCCGTCTGCCGACCGGCGGCGGGAACACCGTCCATTCGGGCTCGGACCAGCCGTGCACCACGGTGGGTACGCCCCCGCGAGGGGCGCTGAACGGGAGCCCCGCGCCGTGCATCATCGCCTCGAACATCGCCGGGCCGCGGTGCCGCCGGGTGTCGGGAGCGGCACAGCACAGGACGCCGTCGACACGGTCCATGCCGTGTGCGAGGTCGTGGACGATCAGTGCCTGGAGGCCCGGTACGACGGACGCCCCGGTGAGGACGGGAGCCGTCGCCGAGCGGGCCACCGTCGCCGCCGCGCGCAGAAAGCCGCGGTCCTCGCAGATGTCCACGTACGGAACCCCGGCGGTCACCGCCGCCCGCAGCGGCCCCAGCGGGTGGCTGCCGGCACCGTCCATGGCCTGGAACGGACCCGCGCAGTGCACGACCGCGACCGCGTCACCCAGGAGTTCGCCCAGCCGCTCCGGGTCGTCGCGCTGGCCGGCGACCCAGCGGACCCGGTCGGAGGCGAAGGCGGGATGTGGCGGTCTGCGAGAGACGACGGTGACGCGGACGTCGGGCCGGCGCAGCAGATCGGCGACGACGTACCGGCCGTAGAAGCCGCTGCCCCCGACCACAACGATGTTCGATTCCCCCATGCGGCGGCATGCTACCGGTACATGGACACGACAATAGGGTCGTGTTCCCATCAAGTGAGACTTCTCCCGTTCCCCGTGAGGGACTGCACCGACGGGTCTTCGCGGCGGCCGGCGTCTACAACATCGTCTGGGGCTGCTACGCGGCCGTCGACCCGCAATGGCTGTTCCGGTTCGCCGGCATGCCCCCGCAGAACCACCCGCAGATCTTCATGACCCTCGGCATGGTGCTCGGCCTGTACGGGCTTCTCTATCTGGACGTGGCCCTCCGCCCCGCCGAAGGCTTCGCCGTCGCGGCGGTCGGCCTGGCCGGCAAGGTCCTCGGACCGCTCGGCTGGCTGTGGCCGGCCCTCACCGGCGAGTGGCCCCTGGCCTCCGGCGTCATCCTCCTCACCAACGATCTGATCTGGTGGATCCCCTTCGCGCTGTACCTGCACGACTGCCTGCCGCAGTGGCGGGCCCGGTACCTGGTCGCGGGGCGGCGGTAGTCCTTCGTCAGCAGTACTTCCTCGTGGCGTCACAGGGTTGTTCCGGGTGGTGCGACCCGGCGGTACGCCGCCGCGGCGGCCCGAGAATCGGAGGTGGACCGGATCAGGGGGGAAGGAGCGGGAGCCGTGGCCGCAGAGGTGTCGGGGACCTTCGAGTACAGGATCACGCACGTCGTCAGCAAGGAGGGCGGTCACAACCACACGCGGACGACCGCCCTCACCAACGAGGACGGGGGACGTCTGGAGCGCTTCGACGAACGCAGGAACGAGGCCCACGCGACGTGCGACCACTGCGGCGCTCAACTCCTGGTGGCGCTCCCGTCGTTCGCCGAAGTGCGCGGTGAGCGCCGCAGGCACGGGTTGCTGTGGAAGGTGTACGCCCTGGCGACGGTCCTCGGCGGCTACGGTTTCCTCCACGTGACCCGCACCGCGACGGGCCCGGGATACGGGCCCGGCGTCGCCTTCGGCGTGAGCGTGGCCGCGACGCTCTTCTTCGCGTACCGCACGCTGATCAGCGGACTGCTCTCGCGCAGCAACGGGGGTCCTGACGTCACTCGCGTCGACTGCCGGGAACGCGGAGACGTCCGGCACGGCTGGACCTGCGTGACCGCGGCCGAGGATGCGTGACGCGGTCGGGCGGTCCGGCCGTCTCCCGTCCCCGCACCGGCTCAGGCCGTGGCGTCCTCGTACTGGCCGAGATAGCGGAAGCGGCCGCCGGACGCCTGGAAGAGGTACAGCGCCTTCACGGTGTAGCCGGTGCTCGACGACGTGTAGCGCAGTCTCTTGGTGATCCCGCGGTAGTCGATGTCGCGCAGCCGTCCCACGATCGCGCCGCGTGCCGCGCGGGACGCGCCCGGCGTCGTCATCGCGCGGCCCACGAAGAGCGCCGCGTCGTAGGCCTCGGCGGAGTACCACGGCGGCGCGGTGCCGAAGCGTTCGCGGTAGGCGGCGACGAAGGACTTCGCGGCCGTCACACGCGTCGGATCCAGGAAGGCGGTGGCGAAGACCCATCCCTCGGCGGCGTCGCCCGCCGAGGTGAGGAAGCGGGGGTCGAGAGCGCGCTCGGTCGCCAGTCGCGCACCCGAGTAGCCGGCCCCGCGCAGCGCGACCGCCAGTTTCGCGGCGCGCGCATGTCCACCGGCGAACACCACCGCGTCCGCTTTCGCGTCGGTCACCGACTCGGCGAGGGCGCGGAAGTCGTCGGCGGTGTCGTCCTCGGCGGCGAGGGTACGCCGGGTCGTCGCGTTCCGCCCGGAGCGCATGGCATCACTGACCGACGCACAGATGTTCCAGCTGAAGTCTCCCTCGAACGCGTCGTCGATCAACAGCGTCCTGCGGGCCCGTGCGGTGCGAACGAGGTACGCGACCAGGGGCGCCGCCAGGTTGCGGTCGGGGGGCCGGGTGGCCGCGTACGTCCGGTACTTGAAGGACGACACCCCTTCGAGCCCGACCGATACGGAGACCAGGGGCAGCAGAGCCTTCTGGTATTCGGCGAGGACGGCCTCGGCACAGGCGTCGGTGGTCGGCCCGATCACCGCGCGGACCCGGCCGTCGGCCGCGATCTGCCGTGCGATCCGTCGTGCCCGGGTCGGGCTGCCCGCGTCGTCGTGCACCTGGAGCGCGAGGTCGAAGCCGCGGCCGGTACGGGAGTTGAGATGGTCGAAGGCGAGCCGGACACCGTCCTCCTGGGCGAGTCCTGCCGCCTTGTGTCCTCCGGTCAGATCGGCGTGCAGCGCGACCACCATGCGCGGAGGCCGGGCGCCGCCGCCCCGCGTCGATGCGCGACCGGGACGGTCCGTCGTCCACCAGGCCGTCGTCGCGCCCGCCGCCAGGACCCCGGCGGCCGAGCCCAGCACCAGGAAGCGGCGTCGCGTGGCGCTCTTCGGCGGCTCCTCCGAGCCGGGCACGGTGTCGATGCCGGGCGGTGCGCCGGACACCTCGGTGGCCTCGACGGCGGGCAGGGCGAGAGCGGCGGTCGAACGGCGCGCGATCAGCCGGGTGGACGACTGGGGCAACCAGCCCCCGCCCTCGCTGTCCCGGTCGTCAGGCTCCGGCCCGTCCAGGGTTCGCCGGATCTCGGCCACGGGGGGCCGGGAGCCCGGCTCCTTCGCCAGACAGTTCCGCAGCAACGGCAGCAGTGGCGCCGGTACGCCGTCCAGGTCCGGTTCGTCGTGGACCGTACGCACCAGCGCCTCGGCCGCGGAACCCCGGCCGAAGGGGCGTTCGCCCGTTGCGGCGAACGCCAGCAGACAGCCGAGCGAGAAGACGTCGCTGGCCGGGCCGATCTCCCGACCCCGTCCCTGGGCCTGCTCGGGGGAGAGGAATCCGGGAGAGCCGACCACCATCCCGGTGGCGGTGAGCGCGGTGTCCTCCGGCATCCGGGCGATACCGAAGTCGATCATCCGCGGTCCGTCGACCGCGAGCAGCACATTGCCCGGCTTGACGTCCCGGTGCACCAGACCTGCCCCGTGCACGGCCTCCAGCGCCTCGGCGAGGCGGGCCCCCAGGAACCGCACCGAGCGGTGCGGCAGCGGCCCGTACTCCTCGACCGCCTCCGCCAGTGAGGGGCCCGGCACGAACGCCGTGGCGAGCCAAGGAGACTCCGCGTCCGGGTCCGCGTCGAGCAGCGGTACGACCCAGGGGCTGGCGACCAGGCCCGCCGTCTCCACCTCACGGCGGAAACGGGCCCGGAATCCCGGATCGTCCGCGTGCGCGGCGCGGATGACCTTCAACGCGGCCAGTGAGCCAGTGCCGGAGCGAGCCAGGTACACCACGCCCATGCCGCCCGCGCCCAGCCGGCGCAGCAGCCGGTAGCCCGCGATCCCGGCCGGGTCGGCGCCGCGCAACGGCTCCATCAGCGCCCCATCAGGTGGACACCTGGAACGACGCCGCGCCCTGGTACCGGAACCGGCCGCCGTCGATCTTCCACAGGTAGACGCCGCGGCCGTCGATGACCAGTGCCCCGGTCTTCTGGTCGAAGGCGAGGTTCTTGGTGATCCCCTTGTACGAGGCCCCGCGCAGCGCCGTCGTCAGGCTCTGCCGGGTCACGCGCCCGGCGGACGGCGATCTGAGGGTCTGCACGATCAACCGGGCCACGTCGTACGCCTCGACGGCATACCGCTCCGGCTCGGCGTCGAAACGCCTGCGGTACGCGGTCGCGAACGTCTTGGCCTCGGGGGCGGTGGAGGCGTCCATGACGGGGGCGACGATCACCCAGCCGTGGGCCGCATCCCCGGCGGCGGACAGGAACCGGGGGTCGAGCACGCCCTGGGCGGCGGCTCGCGCGCCCGCGAAGTGGCGATGCGTCAATTCCCGGGCCAGCAGCGCGGCGCGGTCGTGATAGCCGGCGAAGACCACGGAGTCCGCTCCGCCGTCGAGCAGGGCGTCGAGCGTCGGTCCGAAGTCCCTGCGCAACGCGCTGACCACCTTGGGGACGACCGGCTGCCGGTCCTGGTGAAGCATGCGGGAGAGCGAGCTGCTGATCTCCCAGGCGTACGCGTCCGCCGCCCGGTCGTCGACGATTCCGATCGTGTGCGACTTCGCGGTGCCGTGCAGATAGGCGCGGAGATAGAACGGCAGGATCGTGTCCGTCACGCGGGCGTGGAGGAAGGACCGGCTGCCCATCACCCCCAGCGCGGTGGCGCCGGGCGACACCGCGATGAGGGGCAGCGACGCGGTGTCGTAGGTCGTCAGCGAGGCCAGGGCGGTGTCGTCCGTGGTGGGACCGATCACGGCCAGCACGGAAGGGTCGGCGACCAGTCGCTTGGCCACCGCCGGGGCCCTGGCCGGAACACCGCCGTCGTCCACCGTCCGCACGGCGAGCGTGAACGGCCTGTCGCCACGGGAGTTGAACTCGTCGACCGCGAGCCGCAGTCCCCGCTCCTGAGCCCGGCCGACCGCCCTGTGGTCACCGCTCAGATCGGCGTGCAGGCCGATCGTGTGGACGGGCCCGTTCGCCGTCGGGGCGGCGGTGGAGCCGTTCTTCTTTCCGTCACGGGAGAGCGCGGCCCATGCGGCCAGACCGCCTCCGGCTGCGACGGCCATCGCTCCCCCGGTGAGGATCAGGAGACGGCGTCTGCCGACGGCACGTCCCGCTGGCTGTGCGTCCGCGTCGTCCGCGGCGGTGGTGTCGGCGGACTCGGAGGCGATCTCGGTGTCATCGACGGCGGGCAGCCCGAGCCCTGCGGCCGACCGTTCGGCGATGAGCCGGATCAACGGCTCGGGCAACCAGTCCTCGTCAGCGGGTGCCTGGTCCTGCCGCGCCGAAGGACGTACCGCCCGGAGGATCTCCCGCGGGTCGGCGGGCTCGGTGGCCGCGAGGGCCTGCGACAACGCCTCCGCAGTGGGCCGCTGCCGCGGGTCCTTCTCCAGACAGCCGCGCACCGCTTCGGCGAGTTCCTGCGGCACATCCTCCAGATCCGGGGTGTCGTGCACCGTGCGGTACAGCAGCGCGTCGAGTGACCCGGTACCGAAGGGAGGGCGGCCGGTGGCCGCGTGGGTCAGCACGCAGCCCAGCGAGAAGACGTCGCCGGCCGGGCCCACCTCCCGCCCGCCCTGGGCCTGTTCCGGTGCCAGGAAGCCGGGGGTGCCGACCACGACACCGGTCGACGTGAGAGCGGTGTCCCGCAGATCGCGGGCCACGCCGAAGTCGATCAGCCGGGGGCCGTCCAGGGCCAGCAGCACATTGCCGGGCTTGACGTCCCGGTGCACGAGACCGACCGCGTGGAGGTCGCGCAGCGCCTGGGCGAGCCGGGCGCCCAGCACCCGCACGCTCCGTACGGGCAGCGGCCCGTGCGCGGCGACGGCCTCGCCCAGCGAGGGCCCCGGCACGAAGACGGTGGCCAGCCAGGGCGACGCTGCCTCGGGGTCCGCGTCCACCAGAGACGCCACCCAAGGGCTCGTCATCCGGCGGGCCGTCTCCGCCTCGCGCCGGAAACGCTCCCGGAATCCGGCGTCCTCGGCGTACTCGGCCTGGATCACCTTCAGCGCGACCAGTGCACCGCCGGCCGAGCGGGCCAGGTACACCACACCCATGCCACCCGCGCCGAGCCGCCCGAGCAGCCGATGGCCCGCCAGCCGGGAGGGGTCCGAGGTACGCAGCGGCTCCATCACTTCTCCTTCAGCCGCTGCTGGACGCGCACCAGCATCTGACCCAGGGCGGTGCTGCCCAGTTCCTTGAGTTCTTCCTGAGTGTGCCCCCTTCCGCCCGTCACGGAGACGGCCACGACGACCGTGCCCAGCCGGGCGACCATCCACAGGTACGGCTGGGCGGCGCCGCTCTTCCCGACGTACTGACCGGCCTCCAGGATGGAGTCGTCGGCGTAGTCCTGCTCGCGGGCGCCGAAGGGGGTGCCGAGGGAGTTCAGACCCGTGATCCGCTCGTCGGCCCGGGGCCGTTGCTCCGGGCAGCGCAGGACTTCCTCCAGGGTGGTGCTCAGTTGTTCGTCGGCGCCGAGGACGGAGGAGTGCGTGGTGGCCGCGGCCGTCACCTTGACGGCACCTTTCCCTCCGCCGGCGGGCAGCCGGCCGTAGCGGGACAGACTGGCCAGTACGCCTCGGGGGAGCTTCGGCCGCTCCCAGCGGCAGTTGTCGTCCAGCACCGCCCAGGTGCCCGGGGTGCTCTCGGCCGGGTCCTGAGCGACGAAGCGCCGGCCCCAGTCGCCCGGAGCGAACACCACGGAGTCCACCAGGTCCTGCCCGCCCTTCGAGGTCCTCGGGACGAGGTCGGCGTCCGGTCTGAAGGCGGGCCCGGCGGAAGAGCCGCCCGACGAGGGCGCCGCTGCTTCAGACGTCGCGGTGTGCGTGGGAGACCCCGTTCGAGGCGAGGAGCCGCCGTCCGCCCCCTGTGCCGAACACCCGGCCAGCAGACTCCCCGCCACCACGAGCGCCACCCAACTTCCCCCCACACCTCGGGTGTTGCCTTCCACGCATTCCCCTCTGCCACCGCTTCAGCCGTCCGACTGCCGACCGTAGACGGCCGCACGGGAAGAGACCTCAGTGGAAACACGTAACCCTCTACGTGCTTCGCCGCGTCCCAGGTGCCTCGCGCCGCCGGGTAGACCCGGCCGTGCTGTACGCGTCGTGGCTCACCACAGTCGCGGTCGCCGTTGTGGTGATCCCTGCGCCACAGCTTCAGGCGGCCGGGTCCGTGCCGACGCCTGATCACCGGACGTCGCTCAGGATCCGGCTCCCAGCCCGACGCGGGTCATGAGTCCGGCCAGGGCCGCGCGGGACGGCACCGACGCCTTGCGGTAGATCGAGGACAGGTGGGTCTCGACGGTGCGTCGGCTGAGGTGGAGCCGAGCCGCGATGTCCTGGTTGCTCAGCCCTCGCGCCACGAGCTCCGCCACCTCCAGCTCACGGGCCGTCAGCTCCGCGAGCTGCGCGGGCACCGTCGGCGTCTCCTCCGTCACCTGGGGACGGATCAGTTCGGCGAGGTCCACCAGCAGGCGTGCGCCGCCGCCGACGGCGATCCGGTGCGCCCGGCGCCACATGGCGGCGGCACGCGCCCCCTGCCCCGTGCGCCGCGCCAAGGGCGCCGCCCGCAGCAGGGAGTACGCCTCCCACAGGGACTGGCCGCAGCGGACGTATTCCTGTGCCGCCGCGTCGAGGAGCCGTACGGCCCTGGCGGTCTCGCCGTTGTGCTCGGCCAGCGTGGCCTGGGCGCGCAGGGCGGCGGCGCGCTGACCGTCGAGGCCGAGCCGGTCGGCCTCGACGGTCGCCTGGGCGACCCAGCGGCCGGCCGCGTCGACGTCACCCGCGGCGAGGGCCGCGGCCGCGAGGGTGTCGAGCTGCCCCGGACGGATCGAGGGTTGCAGCAGCGGCAGTTCAGCGCCGCCGCCTGCCGTCGTGATGGCCTCCTGCGCGCGGTGGGGGTCTCCGCTCGCGTACGTCGCGTGCCCGAGCATGCACCAGGCCAGGGACGACCACCAGCCCCTGCTCCGGCCCGCCGCGGCGACGGCCTCCTCGCCGGTGGACAGGGCGCTGCCGTCCCCCAGCGGACGCACCAGCAACAGCACCAGTGTCTTGATGGCCAGGGTGAAGCCCAGGAGTTCGTCGCTGCCCGCGGCCCGGGCGATGGACTCCGCCTCCTCGGCGGCCTCCAGCGCGGACGGCAGCCGGCAGGTGGTGAGGTGGACGAAGGCCTGGCTCGTCAACAGGTGAGGCAACACGTGGAGTTGTCCGGTACGGCGGGCGATGCGGAGCCCGCGGGTGATGTGCCGCTCGGCGTCGCCGTAGCGCTCCAGCAGCGTTTCCGCCCAGGCCAGCCAGACCAGCGCCTCGCACAGATCCGCGAGACCGGGATCGGTCAGCGCGTCCGCGAGTGAACCGGCGGCATCGGCGAAACGAGCCGCCGCCTCCGTCTCCCCCTCGTACGCCTCGCCCAGGGCTGCCAGGGCCAGCGCCGCCGCCTCGCCGGTCGGATGGTCGTGGGAACGTGCGACGGCGACAGCCTGCGCGACGTCCTCGCGTGCCTCCGGATAGGACGCGGTGAGCAGGGCGGACATCCCGAGAGCCAGTCGCAGGGAGACCGCCTGGGTGGGGGACGGGCCCGGATCGCGGGACAGCTCCCGGCGCAGCAGGGCGGTGGCCTCGGGGGAATGGCCGAGGTGCCGCTCCATCACCGCACACCGGGCGACGGCCTGCGTACGCAGTTCGGGATGGTCCTTGCCGGCCTTCTCGATCAGGATGTGCAGCAGGTCCCGGCTCTCCTGGAGGCTCCCGCTGACGCCCAGCGCGCGGGCGCGGGCCAGGACCAGTTCGCCGCGTTGTCCGAAACGGTCGGAGCTGTCCGGCATATGAGTGAGGACCACGTCCAGCAGATGGGCGGCCGTGGCCGGCGCGGTCGCCGCGAACCCTGTGGCGGCATCGACGAGCACCTGTGCGGCCTGGGGGTCCCAGCCGGTCAGCGACCGTTCGACGTGGCGAGCCCGCTCGATGGCGGGAGCGCCGCCACGGGCCAGTTCGCGCGCGGCACGGCGGTGGACCTCGGCCCGCCACCCCGGCGCGGTTCGTTCGTAGACCAGGGCCCGGAGCAGGGGATGGCGCAGCGCCCACGGGCCGCCCGGCCCGGCGCGCAGCAGATCGCGTACCACCAGAGCACCGGTCTCGTTCTCGACGTCCTCGGGGGACAGCCCGGTCGCCACGGTCAGCATGGCAGGCGTCGCGTGGTCGCCGAGTGCCGCCACCGCCTCGACGAGCCGGCGCTGCGGCCCGGTGAGCGTGGCCAACTCGTCGAGCAGCAGCGCGGCGAGCCCAGCGGGCAGGCCGGCCGGGTCCACGGCGTCGCCGAGTCCGTCGGGCGTGAGGCCGTGCGGTGACGCTTCCGTGCGGTGGGCGTGCACCAGGGCGAACAGATACAGGGGGTTGCCCTCGCCGGCGGCGTGCAGCCGCTTGGCCCGGTCCTCGGGAACGTCGGGAGCCAGTGCCAGGACGGATTCCTGCTCGGAGAACGGCTCCAGGGCGAGCTGGAGCACGGCTCCGCCCGCTGCGCCGCGCGTCAGCGCCGCGGTCAGGGGGGTCGGCGTCTGCCGGACCCGCCGGGCCACCACCAGGAGCACGCGTCCGCGCGCAGGGTGCCGGATCAGGTGGTCCACGAGCTCGCGGGAGGCGGGATCCGCCCAGTGCAGGTCGTCCAGGGCCAGCACCAGTCCCTGCTCGCTCAGGTGCGTCAGGGAAGCGGCGATCGCACGATGCAGCCCGAACCGGGCGGAGGTGCCGTCGGCGGATCCGTCGCCCAGCCCCTTCCGGATGCCGCACAGCACCGAGTGCGCTTCGGCCAGGGCGGGGCCGGCGTCCGGTGGGCCGGCGTCGGCCAACGCGTCGGTGAACAGCTGGTAGGGGACGTGCTGTTCGTACTCCGTGGCCCGGCCGCGCAGTACGGTGAACCCGGTTGTGCGGGCCCGCGCGCACACTTCGTCGAGCAACTTGCTCTTCCCGATGCCGGGTTCACCGACGATGTCGACGACCTTCGGCAGGTCCGACCGGTCCAGGCCCGCAAGCAGGGCGTCCAGCCGCGCGAGTTCCGACGACCTGCCCACCAGTCCTGCCACGCTGTCGCCCCCCGGCCCGGCGGGTGACCCGCTCACCCGCGTCGATCTTCGTTCCCCACAGCTCACCTTAAGGGGCCGCACAGCCGGCACCAGGTGCCCGGGCGCGGATGCGCCGCAGGGCGGAGCAAGAAGGGTGCGCCGCCCAGCCTCTCGCCTAGAGTCGGCTGTATGACGGAGGCACTGGCCCAGGACCGCGGCGCGCGGTCTCGTGACGCGATTCTCGACAGCGCCGGCGGACTGATGTCGCGGTACGGCTACGCCGCCACGTCCATTTCCATGATCTCCGCCGAGTGCGGCCTGCCGGCCAGCTCCATCTACTGGCACTTCGGCAGCAAGGACGGAATCTATGTCGCGGTGCTGGAGCGCGCCAGGACCACACTGCTGGCAGCCCTGCCCCCGGCCGAGGTGCCGGGCGCCGACGTGGCGCAGCGCCTGGACGCCTTCCTCGCGGAGGTCGAGGACGCCTTCCGGCGCCACCCGCACGGTCTGAAACTGCTGCTGGGGCTGGGCATGGTCCAGGAGGACGCCAGCGCGGCGGCCGTGGCCGAGGTGCACCACTACCGCGACGCGCTGGTGTCCTGGGCCCAGGATGCGCTGAGCGCCGTCTTCGGGCTGAGCGACCGCCCGGAGGTGGCGGACGAACTGGCGCGCTTCACACTCAGGATGGCGAGTGGCAGCGCCGTCGCCCGCTGGTTCGAACCGGGCGCCGTCCTGGAGACCGGGCCGTTGCACGTCGCCTTGCTGGCGCTCGCGGCTCACCACGACGTTCTGGTGCGCGGACCCTCGGGTGAGGGCACCCTGTCGCATGACGTCACGGACAGCGAATGACGGACGGGGACGCTCGTCGCAAGCCATGCGGGCAGGCAGCCATATCCCAGGGGCTGAGGGTTCGTCGCGGCCGCCGATGCGCCGACGTCATCGCACGGCTCCACGGGAAGTGGCGGAGGTGAGCCAGAACGCGCAGTGGTGGTCGGCCGCGAAGCCGGTGGTCGATGCGACCCGGTCCGGCGCCAGCACCTGGATGCGGTCCTCTTCGGCCGTGTGGCGAGGCCAGGCGGGGAGCCGGGAGCCGTTGGGGTCGCCGGTGGCCACGAACCGTGCCCAGTAGGCGGTCATCGTGGCGGACAGCCGTCGCTGGGCGGGCGTCAGGTGCAGGGAGTCCATCGGAAAGAGATAGGCGAGTTCGGAGGCGTGGAACGCGCCCTGCGGTGTGTGCGGCGCCGGGAGGAACGGTGGCGCCTGGGGGTCGTGGAACTCGTAGGCGTAGACGGGCGCCCGGGTGCCGTACAGCCGGCTGTCGGCCCGTGCCGGACAGGCGAACCGCTGGTCGGTGTTCACGGCGGAGTAGGCCAGGTTGGGGGATGGATACGCCGAGGCCGGATACGTGTGCAGGACCGCCGCTGCGCGGCCGCCGTGCTGGAGCCCGACAAGGGCGGCATAAGAAGCCGTGGTCAAGGGGCCGCCGCCGAGCAGATCCACGTACAGCGCCGTGAAGTAACGGTATTCGTCGTGGGTGTTGCCGTTCAGTGTCGGGACGGCGTTCACTCGTCCCTCGGCCCATGCCCTGTGCGGAGCACGCGGGAGGACACGTGGCCCGGTGTTCGGGCCCCACAAGGACGCTGTCCCGGTCCCGGTGCCGCGAAGGAGCTCGGTGGTGGTCAGGGCGCGCAGACAGGTCGCCGCGACGGTCGGGTCCGCGCAGCCGACCGAGGCCGCGAAGTCGCTGCCTCTCCGCTCGGCCGCGCCCAGCGTGAGCGGTGTCAGACCGCCGTCCGAGGCGCAGCTCCCGCTCTGCTGAATCGCCCGCTGGAACAGGCCTTCGGCGGTCGGGGAGGCGATGTGGGCGCAGGTGTCCGCCGATCCGGCGGACTGGCCGCCGAGGGTCACTCGTCTGTGGTCGCCCCCGAAGGCGTCGATGTTGTGCCGAACCCAGCGCAGCGCGGCCTGCTGATCCATCAAGCCGTAGTCGCCGGAGGCGTGTTCCTCGCTCTGCGCCGACAGTGCGGGATGGGCGAGGAACCCCAGTGCGCCCAGGCGGTAGTTGACGGTCACCACGACCACGCCCCGCGCGGTCAGCATCGAGCCGTCGTAGTCGCTGCCGGCGCCATAGGCGTTGCCGCCGCCGTGCAGCCACACCAGCACTGGGAAGGCCCGGCCACCGGTGCGGGCGGGGGTCCACACATTGAGGTACAGGCAGTCCTCCGTCGTGCTGCCGGTGCGGTTGGACTCGCCGGGCAGGACGGGGCCGCCGTCGGGGAGCAGCGTCAGCGGCGGTTGGGGGCAGGGTCGGGCCGCTGCGGTGGCGTCCCGCACGCCGGGCCATCGCTCAGCGGGTCGTGGGGGACGCCAGCGCAGTCCGCCCGTCGGTGGGGCGGCGAAGGGTATGCCCCGGAAGACCCGGCCGCCGTCGCGCAGCGCCGCGCCGCGCACCCAGCCGCGGTCGGTGCGCACGACCGGGGAGTCGTGAGCGGCGTCGGCACGGGCCGTGGGCGGGGGAACGGCGACAGAGGACAGCAGCAGGGCCAAAACCGCGATCACGGTGCGGGCCAGGGTGTCGCGCAGGCTCGGCGATCTCATCGCATCTCCTGAGGCCGGTGCGAGCGCTGTCGTCATGGCGTGTGCTCGTAGGCGCCGATGTCGCAGGCGGCGCCCTGGGGGCGACCGACACCGCGCTGATCAGTGGCCGGGCAGTCGGCCGCCGCGTCCAGGGCGGGGCTTCCCGGCAGCAGCGCGGCGGTGTCCGTGGGACCGCCGTTGTCGGCGAGCGGGCCGATCAACGGCGCACGGCTGGGCAGGTCGCCCGCGGCGGTGAGTCGGCAACTGCCGTCACCGTCGATGTTGTGGCCCCCCGAGGCGATGGTGGCGAAGGCCTTCTTGCAGTTGGCGGCCTTGCCGTCGACGGTGTTGCCGGCGACGACGGAGTTGCGCAACGTCAGTCGCCCCAGCGGCAGATCGACGACGTCGGGGATCGGGGAGGGCAGGCTGTCGAGGTAGGCGGGGGCGATGTTGATTCCGCCACCGCCGTCGCTCGAAGTATTGCCGGAAATAGTGGAGTTGAGGATTTCCACGGCTCCACGGCCACGGATGTCGATCCCGCCGCCGTAGCCGGCGAGGCTGCCGGGGCGGTCGCCTGGATTTGTCACGCGGTTGTCGGCGACCGTCGAGTTGGTCACGGTGCCGGTGTCGTCGAACCTGATGCCCCCGGCCTCTCCCGCGACGTTCGCGCCGACGGTGCTGTCGATCAGATCCAGGTGCGAGCCGGGGATGTTGAAGATGCCACCGCCGTAGCCCGCGGAGTTCCCGGTCACGGCGACCCGGCGCAGCGTCATGTGGTGTCCGTTGGCGATGCCGCCGCCACCGGTGTCGGTGATGGGCAGTTCGCGCTCCTTGGCCACACCCCCAGTGATCGTCAGATCGGACAGCCGGGTGTCCGCCTGCATGCGGAAGGCGCGGTCCAGGTGGTTGGCGTCGATGACGGTGGTCCGTGCGCCGGAGCCGCGGATCGTGGTGGGCGCGGTGACGTTCAGGTCGCCCGTGGTCGGGTCGGGGTGGTCTCCGATGATCAGGCGGGGATCCGGTGGGACGGTCAGCTGGTAGCGGCCCGGAGGCAGTGTGATGGTGCTGCCCTGGCGGGCGTTGGCGGCCATCACCGCGGCACGCAGGCTGCAGGCGCCCGACGCGGTGCGGCAGAGGCCGTCCGCCGGGTCGGCATCGACCGCGTCGGACGTGGTGTCCACGGTGAACTCCGTCGGTCCGGCGGCTGCGGGCGTCGCGTCAGCCCTGGCTGTGGGTGCGGCGAGCGCTACGGCCGTGGTGAGGACGACGGCGAGTGCCGCCGGGCTGGTTCGCAGGTTCATCGGTGCACTCCTCTCGGAGAGGAAGCGGAAGACTCGGCTGAGGCGAGTACTTCCTGCTGGTGCGGATGCGGCTCGTGCGAGAAACGCGGCCGGGCGCCTTCCGGTGCGGCGCTCGAGCGGCGAGGCGGGCCGGAGCAGGGGGCCGGCGGGCTGCGCACGGCGTGCGAACCGTCCGCGCTCTGTAGGGAGCGTTCCATTCACTGGGTTCCGTGTCTACCGACCGGCAGGGGAATGACCGGATAGAGACGGCGTCTTGGAGGGGGTGGAGGCCGCTTGAGCGCCGAGGAGGGCGGGCGGACTGCCTCGGCAACCATGGCTGCTGGCTTCCGGGCATCCGTGGCGGCACCCACCACCATGCGCTCAGAGCCTTTGCAGCTGTCCGGTTCGGCGGTCGCGGCGGGCGGCGGCGCTGGGCAGGCCGGCGCCCTGTTTGGCGCTGGGCGGCCCGAGCCGGGGGACCGACAGCGCCAACACCCGCTTCGGCACCTCCTGCGCCGAGATGCGTACAGGCTCCGGCCTTCTCGCCGCCCTCAACTCCGGCGACCAGGCGCCGGGCTCGCCCTCCCACGACATGGTGATCAACCCGGACAGTTCCGTCCCTCCTTGTCCGGGGGCGACCACCGGGACCGACTGTGCCGGCGTGGCTCAGTCGACCCTCTGGAGACCGTCGAGCCGGTTCCGTCGACAGGTGCGTGCCCCCAGGCGAGCCGCCGCCCGTCCTCACGGCATGGAACGGTGGTCAGCCGACCTTGAGAAGGCCGGCTTCGACGACGGCGTGGCCGAACGGGCGGGCCAGTTCGGCGAGACGCTCGCAGTCGGCGTCACTCAGGGCGGCGTAGGCGGCAAGGGCCAGACGGTCGGTGCGGTCCTCGATGTGCCCGCGCAGGAGTGCCCCTTGCGAGCTGAGGGAGTCGCCGTCGAGAAGGCCTCGCTCTCGCAGGTGCTCCCGGGTACCGTCCCACTCGTCCTCGGGCCAGGCGCGGCTCGCCCTGAGGAAGTCGCCGGGAACCTCACCGGTGGCGGCGTGCAGAATCAGTGCCTCCAAGCCTCCGACGCCCTCGCTCAGCAGGCACGCGACATGGCCGTCTCCACGGAACTCCCGGAGCAGCGTCTGGGCGTGCCACAGTTGCAGCACCGGCTCCTCCGGCCAAGGCAGCGCGGCATGCGCGGCGAACAGCGGACGGCCCTGCGCATGTTCGCGGGCCGCCTCGGCTGCCCGGCGGGTCAGCGTCAGGACCTCCTCCAAGTGGGGCAGCTCGTGGATTCCCGCGCGCCGCAGGGCTTCGCCCGCCGCGGCGTACCGCGCGTCCAGCACCTGCCGCGGCGTCGTCGCGTCCCAGGCCCCCTCCACCGCCCGGCGTACGAAATCGGGATTGAAGTTGTAGAAGGTCGAGATGACCAGCTCGGCGGATGCTCGGCCGAAGGCGGCGCTGCGGGAGGCGAAGTACCCGGCGCGTCCACTGAGTCCGAGGTCCGCGTACCGTCGCCTAGCCTCGGGAACGAAGTAGATCATGCCGTGTACGGGCTCGAGGCGGCGCCAGGCCGCCCGCGCTGTCTTCATGGGGTCACCTCTTCGGAGAGTCGACGAACGGGGCATTGCGTCGCGGTTTCTGCTGACCGTGCGTTCGCAGGTGTCCGAGCAACAGGCCGCTCAGCGTCTCGGGCGCCTCCTCGGGGACCCAGTGGCTGACGCCCTGAAGGGTCTCGAACCAGTACGGCCCCTTGACCCACTGCCCGGTCTCCTGGGCGGCCGCCGGGCCGAACGCGCTGTCCTGCGTGCTCCAGACGTACAGCGTGGGCACGTCGATGATGCCGATCGGGCCGTCGGGGCGGCCGGCCCGGTACCAGTTCAGCGCCGCGGTGAGAGCGCCCGGCCGGGACAGGTGCCGTACGTAGGCCTCGGCGCTGTCCTGGGGGACCTTTCCGGCGTAGAACGCGCGAAGCTCCTGGGCGTCGTGGGCGAGCATGCGCTCTTCGGTCGCGGGTGTTTCGCGCCAGTCGATCATGTAGTGCGAGCGTTCGCGTTGATCCAGGTCGGTGCGCAGTGTGGTGGCCAGAGCGCCGGGGTGAGGGGTGGAGACAACGGTCAGGGTGCGCACGCGGCCGGGGTGGGCGTGAGCGGTCCACCAGGCCACCGCGCCTCCCCAGTCGTGGCCGACCAGGTCGAACGCCGCCCAGCCCAGTTTCTCGGTGATCGCGACCACGTCGTCGACGAGGCGACCGATGCGATAGTCCTCGGGCCGCTGCGGGCGGGCACCCGGGGAGTATCCACGCTGGTCGGGCGCCACCACCCGGTAGCCGTGCGCGGCCAGTGCCGCGATCTGCCGTTTCCACACCAGTCCCGTCTGCGGGAAGCCGTGCAGCAGCAAGACCGGGCGGCCCTCGGGCGGACCCGCCACGATCGCGTCGAACACGCCCGCGGCGGTGAAGATGCTCGACTCGGTCACGACTCACCTCCTCATACCGACTGGTCGGTAGCCTTCAGATGCGGAGGCAGGCTGTCAAGGCCGCGAGCGCCGAAGAGCATGGTTGAACATGACGCCAAATTCAACTATAACGAGTGGGGAGGCCGGCTCCGTCACCCCCGCGGTCATGACTCACCTCTTCGGTCGACGAGGGAGACGCTCGACGACCGCTCACAGCGCCCCAGCCGACCATCGGCCCGGATCACCGGCAACGAGCCCGGCCCACGGAGCCGAATCACGCCCAAAGCTCCCGGACCCGCGGGACCCACAGGAAGCAGTGAGGCCACATGAGGGAAGCAGTCATCGTCTCGACGGCACGGACGCCGATAGGCAAGGCTTACCGCGGTGCGTTCAACGACACCCAGGCGCAGGAACTCGCCGCCCACGCCCTTGCGCACGCCGTGCGGCGCGCCGGGATCGAGGGAGACGAGGTCGAGGACGTCGTCTTCGGCTGCGCCGTGCAGCAGGGGTCTGCCGGGTTCAACGTCGCGCGCCAGGCCGCTCTGCGGGCCGGACTTCCGGACGGCGTGTCGGGCATGACGATCGACCGGCAGTGCTCCTCGGGTCTGATGGCCATCGCGACGGCCGCCAAGCAGATCGTCGCGGACGGCATGCAGGTCGCTGTCGGCGGCGGTGTCGAGTCGATCTCCTTGGTGCAGAACGACCACATGAACAACCACCGCGCGACGGATCCCTGGCTGGTCGAGAACAAGCCGAGCATCTACATGCCGATGCTGCAGACGGCGGAGATCGTCGCCGAACGCTACGGCGTGAGCCGGGAGCGCCAGGACGAGTTCGCCCTGCTGTCACAGCAGCGCACCGCCGCGGCGCAGGAGGCCGGCCGGTTCGACCAGGAGATCGTCGCGCTCACCAGCGTCAAGAAGGTCCTCGACAAGCAGTCCGGGGAGGTGCGGGAGGAGGAGGTCGTCCTGAACCGGGACGAGGGCAACCGCGCCTCGACGACGCTCGAGGGACTGGCCGGCCTGGCCCCGGTGCTGCCCGACGGTCAGGTGAGCGCGCACTCCAGCGTGACGGCCGGCAATTCCTCGCAGTTGTCGGACGGGGCCTCGGCATCGGTGTTGATGGAGGCGAAGGAGGCCGAGCGCCGCGGGCTGGAACCGCTGGGCGTCTACCGGGGTATGACCGTCGCCGGTTGTGCGCCGGACGAGATGGGCATCGGCCCGGTGTTCGCCATACCGAAGCTGCTGAAGCAGCACAACCTCACCGTCGACGACATCGGCCTGTGGGAACTCAACGAGGCTTTCGCATCCCAGGCGCTGTACTGCCGCGACGAACTGCACATCGACCCGGAGCGGTTCAACGTCGATGGCGGCGCGATCTCAGTCGGCCATCCCTACGGAATGACCGGTGCCCGCCTGGTGGGGCACGCGCTCATCGAGGGCAAGCGCCGCGGTGCCCGGTACGTGGTGATCTCGATGTGTGTCGGCGGCGGAATGGGCGCAGCCGGACTGTTCGAGGTCGTCTGAGGTCCGCATCCCTGTGGGCAACACATGGCTGCCGTCCGCACGGGGGCGGCAGCGAGCCGAAGAGAGAGGGCGTGGACAGCGTGTCGGAGATGGTGGAGAAGCGAACCGCGGTCCTGGTGGACTTCGGCGGCGTCATCACCTCCAGTGTGCTGCGGGCTTTCACCGACTTCGGCGCCTCGCTCGGCGGCGACCCGAGCCTGCCGCTGTACCTCCTGGGCCGGGACCAGCGGTCACGGGCTCTCCTGGCCGATCACGAATGCGGTCGTATCGACACCGAAGGCTTCGAGCGTGGATTCGCCGAGCGTCTCCGCGCTCACGGCGCCGACGTAGCGGCCGAGGGGCTCACGGCCCGGATGCAAGCGGGAATGTCGATCGACCAGGACATGCTCGCGCTGCTCGGTGAGTTCCGTGCCGCCGGCCGTCCCGTTGCGCTGGTGTCCAATTCGTTCGGTACCGGAACCTACGACGGCGTCGACCTCGCCGCTGTCGCCGATGTGGTCGTGATCTCCGCCGAGGTGGGAATCCGCAAGCCGTCCCGGCGCATCTACGCGATCGCGTGTGAACGCCTCGGCATCGACCCCGAGGAGGCCGTCATGATCGACGATCTGCAGCAGAACCTCGACGGAGCGGCGCGCATCGGAATCGGGGGCGTGCTGCACACCAGTGCCGCCGACACCCGGCGCCAACTCGCCGAACGCTTCGGGATCACCGCCTGACGGACCGACCGATCGGATGCGGTGAGATCGGCTTCTACGGCGTCTCCGGCCACGTTCGTCCGAGGACTTTGTGTCGAGGCCGGGCCGAACCAACTGAACGGCGCGCGGGCGAGACCCGCACCGCCACCTGCTCACATTCCCGGAAGGCACCGCCCATGACCAGCGTTCTCGATCCCGTCTGCCGCCACGCGGCTGCCACCCCCGACGCCATCGCACTGCGCGGTGGCGCGGATCAGTGGACCTACCGTCAACTCCGCGACGCGAGCGTACGGTACGCGGGTGCTCTGGCCGCCGCGGGCCTGTCCCCCGGGGACCGGGTGCTGCTCGCAGCTCCGTCGGTACCCGAGTTCGTGGTGGCCTACCTCGGGATCCAGGCTGCGGGTTGTGTCGTGGTGCCGGTCAACACGATGGTCACCCGGGCGGAGGCCGAGTACGTTCTCGGTGACGCCGGGTGTTCCTCGGCGATCGCGTGGCACGCCCTCGGCCCCGCCGTCGCGGAGGCGGCCGCGGCGCTCGGCGTTCCCTTCCGGACGCTGTCCCCGGGCGCGCCGGTCACCGGCGCGGGCCCGGCCGGCGTCGTCGACCGGGACCGCGACGAGACTGCGGCCATCCTCTACACCTCCGGCACCACAGGGCGGCCGAAGGGGGCCCAGCTCACCGTCGGAAACCTGTTGTCCGCCGGGGAGATCGGCGCCGAGTGCAGCCGCGCCTCGAGCGCCGACCGCATCGGCACCGGACTCCCGCTGTTCCATGTGTTCGGCCAGGCATCGGTCCTGATGGCGACCCTGACCGTGGGCGGCTCCATGTCGTTGCTGGCCCGTTTCGACCCGGCGGCCATGCTGGAGATGCTGCGCCGTGACCGGCTCACCGTCATGGCCGGCGTACCGACCATGTGGAACGCGCTGCTGCACGCGGCAGGCGACGCGAACCCGGCGGACTTCGCGGGGCTCCGGGTCGCCGTCTCCGGGGGCGCCTCGCTGCCCGGCGAGATCGCCCGGGCCTTCGAGGCCCGCTTCGGCTGCACGATCCTCGAAGGGTACGGGCTCACCGAGACCACTGCGTTCGGCACCTTCAACGACGTCGACCGAGGCGGCAAGACCGGCTACACCGGCAGGGCGGTCCCGGGGGTGCAGGTCCAGGTGCGGGACAGCGACGGCACCGAGTGCCCGCCGGGTACGGTCGGCGAGGTCCACATCAAGGGACCCACGGTGATGCGCGGCTACTGGAACCGCCCCGCGGACACCGCCGCGGCGATGTCCCCCGACGGCTGGTTCCGCACCGGCGACCTCGGCGAGACCGACACGGACGGCGACCTGCGCATCGTCGACCGTATCAAGGACCTGATCATCCGCGGCGGCTACAACGTCTATCCCGGTGAGGTCGAGGAAGTTCTCTACGAGCACCCGGACATCGTTGAGGCAGCCGTGATCGGCGTTCCCGACGACCATTACGGCGAGGAGGTCGCCGCGCTCGTCGCCGTCCGGCCCGGCTCGGAAGTCGGCGCCGCCGAGGTGTCGAGCTGGGCCCGGGAGCGGCTGTCCGCCTACAAGATCCCGCGCATCGTCCGGTTCGTCGACGCGCTGCCCAAGGGCCCGACCGGCAAGATCCTCAAGCGGTCCATCGACCGTACGGTCCTGACTC
Organism: Streptomyces sp. NPDC044061; assembly: GCF_056434305.1. Lineage (NCBI taxonomy): Bacteria > Bacillati > Actinomycetota > Actinomycetes > Kitasatosporales > Streptomycetaceae > Streptomyces > Streptomyces sp. NPDC044061. The sequence continues at coordinate 122,511 of NZ_JBWKFL010000005.1, forward strand.
GCGACACCGCGCCCGGCGATGTCGCCGCTCGTCGCCCATGAATGTCTCTTCTCCACCTCCGTCGCAGCAACGGGGCTCTGGGGGTTTATGACCATGGCGTCGGATTCAAGTAGAGTTCCGGGGATGGACACCCCCGCGCCCGAGGAGATCGACAGCGAGCCGGCACCGCCCATGGCGCCCCTCTCGCACCTTCGTGAGCCGCCGACGACGCAGCGCGGAGCACGGACACGGGCTGCTCTGGTGAAGGCCGCGCGAAAGGTGTTCGAACGAGACGGCTACCTCGACACCCGCCTGACCGACATCACCAAAGAGGCGCGTTGCGCGGCGGGATCCTTCTACACCTACTTCGCCAACAAGGAAGAGGTGCTGGCCGCCGTCCTCCTGGAGGCACAGGAGGACATGATGCACCCCGGCATGGCCCGGGTGCAGGGTACCGACGATCCCTACGCGGTGCTCGAGGCGAGCAATCGCGCGTACCTCGAGGCGTACGGACGGAACGCGAAGCTGATGGCACTGCTTGAGCAGGTCGCCCAGGTGGAGCCCGAGTTCCGTGAGTTCCGAAGGCGGCGCGGGGACGCGTTCATCCGCCGCAATGCCCGCGGCATCGCCGACCTGCAGGCGCGGGGTGTCGCCGACCGTGAGGTCGATCCGATGATGGCCTCCCGCGCGCTGTCGGGCATGGTCAGCGTCATGGCCTACAACGCCTTCGTGCTCTGTGAGGGACCAGAAGAAGGCGCGCCGGTGGACTTCGAGGAACTCGTGTCCACGGTCACCCGGCTCTGGGCGAACGCCCTTCGGTTCCCCGGCCCTCGCTGATCGGCCTGCCTCCGGGCCGGTTACCTCATCTGCTTCTCTTCTCCTCCGCGGACGTGACCCGCGCCAGGCGCATGGGCGTTCGCATGGCGCCGGGTTCCCCGACGATCCGTCCGGTGCGCCGCTCGTACCCCTGAGGCCGACGGCTCTCCGTGCTCCCGCGCGCCCCTGTATTGAACTTGACGCCAGATTCAACTATACAGGTCGGGAAAGCCACGGCCGCCCACTCCCGGCGTCCGTGTCCAGGCATCGCACGCCCCTTCAACGGGAGAGGGTTCGCCGTGAACGTTGCACAAAAGGTCGCCATCGTCACCGGTGGCGGTCGCGGAATCGGCCGCGCGCTGGTCGCACGGCTCGCTCGAGAGGGCGCCCGGGTCGTCGTCGCGGACCTCGACGCGGACACGGCGCGAACGGTGTCGGAGGCAGTCAACGCCGACCACCCGGGAAGCACCGTCGGCGCCGGCGCGGACGCGTCGGACACCCACCAGATCGAGCAGTTGATCGCCCTGGCGGAGAGCACCTTCGGGCCGGTCGACCTCTACTTCGCCAACGCGGGCATTGCGGGGGCGCTCGGCCTCGACGCGAGTGAGCAGGAGTGGGATCTCTCGATCGACGTGAACCTGCGAGCCCACATCCGTGCGGCGACGCTCCTGGTGCCTCGGTGGCTCGAGCGCGGTGAGGGCTTCTTCGTCAGCACCGCCTCGGCGGCCGGGCTGCTCACTCAAATCGGCTCCGCCACGTACGCCGTCACCAAGCACGCGGCCGTCGCCTTCGCCGAATGGCTGAGTGTCACCTACGGCGATCATGGAGTCCGTGTCAGTTGTCTGTGCCCGATGGGGGTGAACACCAGGCTGCTGTACTCCGGGGAGGACTCCGGGGACGCGCTGGGAAGAGCGGCGACGCGGGCCGTCACGTCCGCGGGTGACGTCCTGGAGCCGGCCAAAGTCGCCGACGCCGTCCTGGCCGCGATCGAGGACGAGCGCTTCCTGATCCTGCCGCACGAAGACGTCCTGGAGATGTACCGGCAGAAGGGCTCGGACTATGACCGGTGGCTGCGCGGGATGCGCCGCTACCAGAGTTCTTTGCAGGCGCAGACCTGACCGGTGCGCCGGACGGCGCCGCCCGCGCAACAGCTGCTGACCCTGCGCAACACCGCGGGCCCGCCGACCGGTGCGGTCGACGCGGTGGACGCCGGCCTGGGCCCACTCCATTTCCCTCCCCGACCTTCAGGAGTACAGATGTCCCTGTTCGAGACGTCGGACCGCGCCAAGCAGTACCGGGCGGATCTGCTCGAGTTCATGGATGCGCACGTCTACCCCGCCGAGGAGGTGTACCACGAGCAGATGCGCGCGTCGGGTGACCCGCACTTCCACCCGCCGGTCATCGAGGACCTCAAGGCGGAGGCGCGGCGGCGCGGACTGTGGAACCTCTTCCACCCCCACCCCGAGTGGGGCCCGGGACTGACAAATCTCGAGTACGCGCCGCTGGCGGAGATCATGGGGCGCAGCCACATCGCCTCCGAGGCGTGCAACTGCAACGCTCCCGACACCGGAAACATGGAGGTGCTCACGCTCTTCGGCAGCGACGAGCACAAGGAGAAATACCTCAAGCCACTGCTCGACGGGACGATGGCGTCGGCCTTCGCGATGACCGAGCCGCGGGTCGCCAGCTCCGACGCCACCAACATCGAGTTGCGGATGGAGCGCGACGGCGACGAGTACGTGCTCAACGGCCGTAAGTGGTTCGCGTCCAACGCCCTGCACCGCAACTGCAAGGTGCTCATCGTCATGGGCAAGACGGACCCCACCGCCGCCCCGCACCGCCAGCAGTCGATGATGGTCGTCCCGATCGACGCCCCCGGGATCACCGTGCTGCGCGGGCTGCCGGTGTTCGGCTACCAGGACCGTGAGGGGCACGCCGAAATCGACTTCACCGACGTACGGGTGCCGGCCACAGACCTGCTCAAGGGCGAGGGCGAGGGCTTCGCGATCAGCCAGGCCCGGCTCGGGCCGGGTCGAATCCACCACTGCATGCGGGCGATCGGCGCGGCCGAGCGGGCGTTGGAGTTGATGTGCCGACGTGCGCAGTCACGGGTGACGTTCGGCCGTCCGGTCGCCGACCGGTCCAACATCCAGGACTGGATCGCGGAAGCGCGTATCGACATCGAGATGATCCGCCTGCTCACCCTCAAGGCCGCGTACCTGATGGACACGGTCGGGAACAAGGAGGCACGCACCGAGATCGCGGCCATCAAGGTGGCAGCGCCGAACATCGCGTTGAAGATCGTCGACCGGGCGATCCAGGTGCACGGGGGAGCAGGAGTGACCGACGACTTTCCGTTGGCCATGATGTACGCGGGGCTGCGGACGTTGCGGCTGGCGGACGGTCCCGACGAGGTCCACAAGCGGGCCATCGCGAAACAGGAACTGCGGCAGTACCGCGGCACGGACACCGCGGCGGTGAGCGGCACGGCCACCGCCGGCCGGAAGACGGCGGTGATCTGAGATGACGGGACTCGATCTCACCGGTCGCACCGCCGTCGTCACGGGCGCCTCACGCGGTATCGGGCTGGCGATCGCCCAGGCCATCGCCGCCGCCGGCGGAAACGTCGTCCTCACCTCCCGGTCCCAGGAAGCGGCGGACGCCGCCGCAGCCCAGGTCAGGGGCACAGCGGTCGGCGTCGGTGCGCACGCGGTCGACGAGGAGGCGGCACAGCGCTGTGTGGACCTGACGCTCGAGCGCTTCGGAAGCCTGGACATCCTTGTCAACAACGCGGGAACCAACCCTGCCTTCGGCCCAGTGATCGACCAGGACCACAGTAGGTTTGCCAAGACCTTCGACGTGAACCTCTGGGCTCCCGTCCTGTGGACGGGACTGGCCACTCGGGGCTGGATGGGCGAGCACGGTGGCGCGGTCGTCAACACCGCGTCGGTCGGCGGCATGGCCTTCGAGGCGAACATCGGGTTGTACAACGCGTCGAAGGCCGCGCTGATCCATCTCACGAAGCAACTGGCCCTGGAACTCTCGCCGAAGGTGCGTGTCAACGCGGTGGCACCGGGTGTGGTGCGCACGAAGCTGGCCGAGGCTCTGTGGAAGGAGCACGAGAAAGCCGTGTCCGCCTCGACGGCGCTCGGGCGCATCGGGGAGCCTGCCGACATCGCCTCGGCGGTCGCCTTCCTCGTCTCGGACGCCGCGAGCTGGATCACCGGCGAGACCATGGTGATCGACGGCGGCCAGCTGCTCGGTGACGCGCTCCCGTTCAGGCAGGGAGCCGCCATCGGTGGCTAGCGCGGACGCCGTCGGAATCGACGCCGGGGTGGTGAACCGCCGGTCCACAACCCTCGGCGTCGACCTCACCGGGCCGCCCGTCCGCTCGTGGACTCCGTGGACGGACCCGGCCGCGGTGCACCGCTCCTTCCGCCCCACCGTCAGGCTGCTGGAAGCCGCCGGTGCGTACGGGCTGCGTGGCATGTACGACCTCAGCGACCTCTCCTGGCGGGTGGCCGTCGTCGCCGAACCGGAACTCACCGTGTCGCTGCTCGACCGCTGTCCGTCCGCTACCGGCTGCGCCGTTTCGAGGAGCTGACCGGCAGCAGCCCGGACGCCCCGGACATCGCGGTGGAACTCGGCTGGGCCTTGGCGGCACGCGGGCTGGGGACACCCCCACGAGGCCCGGCGTGAGCGGGCCACCTCGCCCATTGATCCCCTGTGTCCGCCACGCCGTGCCACGCGGCGGATGGGACCGCGGCCCCCACCGGGTTTCAATGGGTTCCCTGGCGTCAGCAGGTCAGCGTGCCTGGAGAACGCGGCGCCACCGTCCCGGACACGATCATGCCGGTCACCGGTCGTGGTCAGGACCCGCGGCAGAACATCGGCGACCGAGTACAAGGTGGTGTGCAGCCGTGGACGAGCGGATGACGGAGCTCCGTGAAAGCCACGACGATCCGTTCGCCGTGCACCTCGCCGCCCTGGCGGTGCTCGACGACCGGGGAGTCGTGGTCGGGTGGAACCGGCGGGCGCAGGAGCTGCTCGGCTATCCGGACACAGCCGTGATCGGTCGTCCGGCATTCGAGATCCTCGTCGATCCGCGTGATCTACCGGCTGTCAGGCAGGCCGCGGCGCGCTGTAGGAGAGCCGACGGCTGGTTCGGCGTGCTCACGGTGCGGCACCGCGACGGGCGGCTGGTGGAGATGGGGCTCAGGGCCCATGCGGTCTCACGCGCCGACCGGGTCCGTGAGTGGTTTCTCGCCGGGGCACTCGCGGCTGACGTCCTGGAGTGGCAAAGGGACCGCGCGGTTCTCGACGGGCTGTACCGCCGGTGCCCGATCGGCCTGGTCGTTCACGGCACCGACCTGAGGCTCCTCCGGGTCAACCGGGCCGTCGAACGCTTCAGTGGCGTCCCGGCGGCAGATTTTCGGGGGCTGCCCACCGGGCAGATGCTCCTCCCCGACGACGCACGCAGGGCCGTGGAGCGTGTGCGCCAGGTCATGGAGACCGGAAGACCGTTGATCTACTCCGAGCAGTTCGCCCGCCTGGAGCAGGATCCGGCGCGAGAGCGGGTCGCGTTGGTCTCGGCTTTCCGGATGGAGGATCCCTCCGGCCGCATTCTGGGCGTGGCCGAGATGATCGAGGACATCACCGAACGCCATCGGGCCCAGCGCCGGCTCGCACTTCTCGACCAGGCCGGCAGCCGCATCGGAACCACCCTCGACGTGGCAGAGACCGCCCGGGAACTCGCCGAGGTGATGGTGCCGCACCTCGCCGACCATGCGTCAGTGGACCTGCTGCAGCCGGTGACGCGCGGTGAGGAACCGACGTGGGCCCTGGCAGGGACTGTGGTACGCGTGGGGGCCTGCGACGTCGGCGCCCAGCAACCCGGCCCGCCCCACCCCCACGGCGAGCCGGTGGCGTTCGGGCCCGGCACACCCCAGGCCACGTGCCTGGCCGAGGGGCGGCCCGTCCTGGAACCTGTTCTCCCGCCCGACTGGTTCTCCGCGGAAGGCTGCCAGGGGGCTCATGCTCCCGCCCTGGGCGTCCACTCGCTGATCGTGGTACCCCTGGCCGCACGTGGCCTGGTGCTGGGTGTGCTGACCCTGTGGCGTTCGCGCCGCCCCGATCCCTTCGAGGCGGACGATCTCACCCTCGCCCAGGAACTCGCCTCGCGGGCCGCCGTCGCCATCGACAACGCCCGGCGCTTCACCCAGCAGCAGCAGACCGCGTTCACCCTGCAGAGCAGCCTGCTGCCCCGGACGGTCCCGGACCAGTCGGCCGCCGAGGTGGCCCTGCGATACCTGCCGGCCAGCGCCGCACCGGGTTTGGGCGGCGACTGGTTCGACGTCATTCCCCTGTCCGGGGCGCGGGTCGCCCTCGTCGTCGGCGACGTGGTGGGACGCGGCATCCACGCCGCCGCCACCATGGGGCGGCTGCGTACCGCAGTACACACGCTCGCCAGCCTCGACCTGGAACCGGACGAGGTCCTCTCCCGCCTGGACGACATGGTCATCCTGCTGGCGGCCGAACAGGAAGCGGCCGGCGAACGGCCCGTCGGCGAGCAGGTCGTCGGTGCCACCTGCCTGTACGCCGTGTACGACCCGGTCTCCGGGCGCTGCTCCGTGGCCCGCGCGGGCCACCCGCCGCCGGTGGTGACCGCCCCGGACGGACAGGTGGCTCTGCTCGACCTGCCCACCGGCCCACCACTCGGCCTGGGCGGCTTGCCGTTCGAGGCCCGGGACGTCGAACTGGGCGAGGGAAGCCTGCTGTGCCTGTACACCAACGGACTCATCGGCGAACACCACATCGATGCCGACCTCGGCCTGACCAGGTTGTGCGCGGCGCTCACCCGCCCCGCCGACGCGCTGGAACAGACATGCCAAGCGGTGGTCGACTCACTCGTGCCCGCGCGCCCCACCGACGACGTCGCGTTGCTGATCGCCCGCACCCACATGCTGCCACCGGACGATGTCGCCTCCTGGAGTCTGCCGCTGGAGCCTGCAAGCGCCGCCCGGGCCCGGGCACTGACCTCGGCCAAGCTGAGCGAATGGGGTCTGGAGCACTTGGCGTTCACGACCGAGTTGATCGCCAGCGAACTGGTCACCAACGTCTACCGCTACGCCACTGGCCCCGCGACCCTGCGGCTGGTCCGTGAACGGTCTCTGGTGTGCGAGGTCAGCGACACCAGCCACACCTCACCCCACCTGCGCCGCGCCCGAACCACCGACGAGGGCGGCCGCGGCCTGTTCCTGGTGGCCCAGATGACGGAACGCTGGGGCACCCGCTACACCCGCGAGGGAAAGACCGTGTGGACCGAACAATCACTGACCGGCCCGCTCGCCTGACCGACTCAGGCCGTGCCGGGGTTCCGGCGCGGTAGGGCGCGGAGCGCCGATGCCCGATGCGACCAGGTAGCCGAACGGGACGGAGACCAGTCCGGGGGCTGCATGGGGAGACGCGCGCCCGGACAGGGAGCTACTCCTGTCCGGGGACGGCCATCTCCCCAAGGAGCGACCAATCGTCCTGTGGCACCGTCGCGTTCACGATGCGCGGCGTCTCGACCAGATGGGGCGGCAGCGTCTGCTGCGCAGCCCTGAAGTGCGCGGACTGCACATGCTTGGCGCCGGCCTCGTCGTTGCGGAAGGCCTCGACCAGGACGTACTCCGTCGGGTCCGCCACGCTGCGCGACCAGTCGAACCACAGGCAGCCGGGCTCGGCGCGCGTGGCCCGGGTGAAGTCGGCGGTGATCTCGGGCCAGCGGTCGGCGTGCTCGGGACGGACCCGGAACTTGGCGGTGATGAAGATCATGGGGTTCCTTCGCTGATGTCTGTGCGTTCGGCACCGAACGGGCGTTGCGTACGGCGGATCGTACGAACTCGGTTCGCTGTCGCCGGCTCGCCGACCCCACCCACAGCGGACGCGTCGCGGCATTCCGCCGCACGGCCGCGGCGCCCCACGCGCCGCGGCGGGGCCCCTGATGGGCGGCCCGCTGCGGTGGAGCGGGTAGGTGGCGCGGGTGTGCCCGACGGATCGTTACGACTGGAGTACCAACTGACCGTCCGCGTACGGAAGGACCTTGGCGCGCGGCAGGTGCACGAGGACCTCCTCGCCGACCGGAACTCCCTCCTCCCGTGGCGTCTTGGCCCTGACGAGTTGGCCGGCGACCTCGACCTCGAGCACGCGCTGCGCACCGTGGTCGCTGACGCCCCGCAGCCGGCCGGGGAAGGTGTTGGGGCCGGGGTCCGCGACGACCTTGACGTGTTCGGGCCGGACACCGATCTGGACCTCGGTCGTGCTCTGGGGGATGTCCCAGGCGATGGACAGCGTCCGGCCGCACAGCGCGAAAGGCCCGTCGTCACGGTCCACTGTCAGGAAGTTCATCGCCGGTGAGCCGATGAAGTAGCCGACGTAGGTGGAGGAGGGCGCCTCGAAGAGCTGCTCAGGGGTGCCTTGCTGCACGGCGCGGCCGTCCTTCATGACGAGCACTTCCTGCGCGAAGCTCATCGCCTCGTACTGGTCGTGCGTCACGTAGATCACCGTGGGCCGGAACTGTTCGGTGATCTCTCGGATCTTGCGCCGCAGCGAGTGCTTCAGCTGCGGATCGATCACGGTGAGCGGCTCGTCCATCAGGACGGCCGCCACGTCGTCACGGACCAGGCCGCGGCCGAGTGAGATCAGCTGCTTGTCGTCGGCGGTGAGCCCGCGGGCAGGCTGCCCCAGCCGGTCGTGCAGCTCCAGAGCCTCGGCGACCTGCCGGACCTTGGCGTCGATCCTCGCCTTGTCCAAGCGTCGGCACTGCAGTGGGAAGGCGAGGTTCTCGTAGACCGTCATCGACTTGTAGATGACTGGGAACTGGAAGACCTGGGCGATGTTGCGCGCCCTCGTGGGGAGGGCGGTGACGTCGACGCCGTCGAACAGCACCCGTCCCCGGGATGGTCTGACCAGGCCGGACAGGATGTTCAGCAGCGTCGTCTTGCCGCAGCCCGAGGGTCCGACCAGCGCATAGGTCTTGCCGGACTCGAAGGTCAGCTTCAGCGGCTTGAGAGCCCAGCGCTCCTCCTCGGCACCGGGCGCGTACGCGTGCCCGACGTCGACGATGTCCAACTGCGCCATATCAACGCCCTTCCACTGAAGCGAGATCGTATGTGGGTGTCCGCACGAGCGTGCCCTGCTGGTCGAAGGCGAACAACCGGTCGGGACGGAGCCGAAGTCTGACCAGGTCGTCGAGGGCGACGTCGTGGATGCCCTCGATCTGTACGACGAAGGGGGTCTCGCCGACGACCACATGGACGAAGGTCTCGGAGCCGGAGATCTCCACGAAGGTGACCTCGCCCTCGACCCCTGCGGAAGCCAGGCTGACGTCGGTGGCACGGAGGCCGAACTGGTAGGCGCCGTCGGGCAGGTCGGCCAGGTGTGCGGAGACGTGCGTGGCCTGGAAGCCGGCCACCGAGACCTGACCGCCCTCGATCCGGCCCCCGAAGATGTTCATCGGCGGGTCGTTGATGATGGACGCCACCGTGGTGGTCGCCGGGCGTTCGAACACCTCCTGCGGGGTGCCGGTCTGGAGGATCCGCCCCTCGTGCATCACCAGGACCACGTCCCCGAGCATCATCGCCTCGGCGGGTTCGGTGGTAGTGAAGATGACGATCGTGTCGCCTTGGTCCGAGAAGAGGGCCTTGAACTCGTCGCGCAACTGTTCGCGCAACTTGTAGTCCAGGTTCGCCAGCGGCTCGTCGAGCAGGAGGATGCCGGTCCCGCGCGCCAGGGCGCGAGCCATCGCGACGCGCTGCTGCTGGCCGCCGGAGAGCTGGGAGGGCTTGCGCTTCTCGAACTGTGCAAGCCCCACGCTCGCCAGGCTCTGCCGGACCCGTCGCTGGATCTCGTCCCGTGACAGCCCGGCCCGCTTCAGCGGGAAGGCCACGTTGTCGAACACATCGAGATGCGGATAGTTGATGAACTGCTGGTAGACCATGGCGGTGTCGCGCCGCCACACCGGCGTCTTCAGGAAGTCGGATCCCGCCCGGGTCAGCGAGCCGGAGTCCACCTTCTGCAGGCCGGCCAGGGCCCGCAACAGTGTTGTCTTCCCGGCCATGGTCCGGCCGATGACGGTGTGGAGCCGTCCCGGCCGGAACGTGGCGGTCACGTTCTTGAGGTGGTCGACACCGTCGACGGTCAGGCACAGATCGGTGGCACTCAGGTTCATCGGACGGCTCCCGACAGGTTCCCCTTGGACAGCAGGCGCTCCACCCAGAGGGCGAGCAGGATCAGCGGTGCCACGCCGAAGAGCGCGGCGGCGGACAGCGTCCACCACGGTGGAATGGAGGAGTTGAGGGCGACTACCGCCTGCGGCAGGGTCTGGACCTCGGTGAAGGTCAGCCGGAAGGCGAAGAAGAAGTCGTTCCAGCCGAACACGGCGCAGAACATCGCCGCCACGGTCAGCCCGGGCAGGGAGTTCGGCAGGATCGCCCGTACGAAGGTCTGGAACGGGGGGGCAGCCGTCCAGCATCGCCATCTCGTCGATCTCCCGGGGGATGCCGTTGAAGAAGTCCACCATCACCCACACCGCGATCGGCAGCAGCAGCGCGACCGTCACGATGACCAGGCCCAAGATGCTGTCCAGGAGGCCACCCCATTGCAGGAGGTAGAAGAAGGGGATCACCAGGACGACGGGAGGCATGATGCGTTGGGAGACGAAGAAGAAGACGATGTCGCTGTTCTTGATGAAGCCCAGCTTGAACCGGTACCGGGACAGCGCGTAGGCGGCCAGGGACCCCAGGGCCAGGCTGATGGCGGACGCGGCGAGGGTGATGATCGCGCTGTTCACGAAGGGATCGATCACATCGACACCGCCGGCTCCGCCGAAGATGTTGCGCCAGCCGGTGAGGGTGGGTCTGTACTGCACCCAGGGGATGTAGGTGGGACCGCCCTGGACGGCGTTGGCGTTCTTGAAGCTGGTCGTCATCGCCCACAAGAACGGTCCCGCAACGAAGCAGGCCCACAGGGCGATCACGGTGTACTTGAATACGGGATAAAGGCGCGACCTCATGAGTCCCCCCTCAGCTTGAAGGCCCTGGTGAGCAGCGCGGCGACGACCGTGAGCGTGACGATCATCAGGACGAGGTAGGTCAGGGACATCGCCCCGCCGTAGCCGGTCTGCTGATCGCGGAGCCCCTGGATGTAGAGGTAGTAACCCGGGGTCTCCGTGGAGGACCCCGGCCCGCCGGACGTCAGTACGTAGACGCTGTCGGAGAGCTTGGACGCCTCGATCAGCCGGATGATGACCGCCGCGACAGAGACCGGTGCCATCAGTGGGAAGGTCACCTTCCAGAAGGTGCGCCAGGTGCCGGCGCCGTCGATCGCGGCGGCCATGAACGGTTCCTTGGGAAGGCTGAGCAGGCCGGCCAGGAGCAACAGGAACATGAAAGGGGTCCACTGCCAGATCTCGACGGTCATCAGCGCGACCAGGGCCGGACCGGACTCGGTGAGCCAGGGAATTCTCGTCAGGCCCAGCATCCCCAGCAGATCGTTCGCCGGCCCCAGTGACTCATGGAAGATCGTTTGCCAGATGGCGGCCATCACCACGGGCGTGGTCATCATGGGGACGAGAAAGAGCACCCGCCAGAATCTGCGGCCGCGTACCTCGCGCCAGACCAGCAGGGCCATACCGAATCCGATGACGTACTGGATCAGGACGGTGCCGCCCGCCAGCAGCAACAGCCGGGTGATGGAGGCCCAGAAGCGGCTGTCGTGCAGCATCGCCGTGTAGTTGGCGCCTCCGATGAAGTCCATCCGAGGGTTGCTCACGTTCCAGCCGGAGAAGCTGACGCGGATGGTGAACAGAAGAGGGAAAATGATGATCAGAAAGAGCGTGAGCAGTCCTGGCAGCAGGAACATGCTCTTGTGCCGGCGCAGGCCGTCCATGGTTCTCCTTGAGGAATGGGGCGCGCCCCCGGGCGGCCGGTGCGGTCCGGCCACCCGGGGCGTTCTGCGGTCGGATCAGGAGTTGTCCTCGAGTGCGACCACGTTGCGATAGGCGCTCTGGACCTTGTCCTTGCCGATCTGGTCGGTGATCTTGGACCATTCCCTGGCCACGTCGTCCAGTGCCTGCTGCGGGGAGCTCTGTCCTGCCAGAGCCGCGGCGACACCGTTGGCCAGCGCGGACATGTACTGGTTGACACCGGGGACGCGCAGGTCGAAGACGCGATTGGTGCTCTTCTCCATGCCGGACAGCGTGCGCACGTACGACTCGGCGACGTCCTTGTCCCAGCCCTGCTTCTCCCAGAACGCCGGGTCGAAGTGGGCGTTGCGGTAGGGGTTGACGCCGAATCGGCCGATGGTCAGGTCGAGGGCGGTGTTGGCCTCGTTGCCGAAGAAGCACAGGTAGTCGAAGGCCATCTGCTGGTGGCGCGAGGCCTTGGCCACCGCTGAAGTCCATCCCCACGTGAAGTAGGGCGCCTGGTTCGCCTTTCTGTCCCACGACTTCGTCGTGCGGTTGTAGACCTCCGTGGAGCCCGGCAGCGGCGCCGCCTGGACCTTGTTGCGGATCCTGCTGTCCGGCTGTTGGGCCTGGATGAAGGCGTCGTCCCAGGAGTAGGACATCAGCGTCTGGCCGCCTCCGAAGGAGAAGATCTCGTCTCCCAGGCCGAAGTTGGCGCCGCCGGGTGCCCAGGTGGACTTGGCCTTCACCATGTCCTGCAGAGCGCGTACGAAGCCGGGCGTGTTGATCAGCGGCTTCATGGTCTTGACGTCGAAGAAGACACCGCCCTTGACGTCCGGGTTCTTCACGTACGGCGCCGCCCGGCTGATGAACGCGGAGAACGTCAGGTCGTCGCGCTTGGTCACCTCGGCACTGCCGTAGTTGGGCTTGCCGTCGCCGTCGAGGTCCTTGCCGCTGAAGAACTTGGCTATCTCCTGGTACTCGGCCCACGTCTTGGGGACTTCCAGGTTGTTGCCCGTGGCCTTCTTGTACTCCGCCTGCCGCTCGGGGTCCTTGAGCACATCGGTGCGGACCTTGAGGTAGTGCCGGTCACCGTCCACCGGGTACTGCAGGACCTTCCCGTTCCAGGTCGCCACATCCATGTAGGCCTTGGTGACGTCCTTCATGCCGGGGCTGTCCAGGTACGTCTTCGGCACCGGGGCCAGATACGGGGCCATGTCGCCGATCCACAGGGACGGGTAGAACATGACGTCGTACGCCGGCTGGCCCGCCTGCAGGGGCGTGAGAATCTTCTGGTGCAGCTCGCCGAAGGGGACGTTGACCACCTCGACCTTCCCGCCGGTGATCTCCTCGAACTGCTTGGCGTGCAGCTGGGTCGGCTCGCCGATGACGGGTACGGCGTGGCTGATGATCTTCAGCGTCTGCCCGGAGTAGTCCTTGCGGCTGATCGACTCGTAGCTGCAGGGTCCGGGGACGTCCTTGACCTTCGTCGCCGGGTAGTCCTTGCCGTACTTCTTGTAGCTGATCTCCGAGCCGGGCTTGAAGAGCGCGGCCTTGTCCTTGGGCTTCTGCTGTGCCTGGTTCTGGGCGGTGCACGCGGTGGCGGTCAGGGCCGCGACGGCGGCGACGGCGACCAGGGCCGGGTACGGTCTGCTGCGCATGGTGCTTCTCCTGCGGTGTCAGGGGATCAAGATCGCTCGGCCGCGTACGGCCCCGGTGTCCAGGTCGTCGAGGGCCTGCCGGAAGGAGGCGAGGGGGTATCGCTGGGTGTGCAGGGTGACCTTGTCCTGGGCCGCAAGGACCATCAGCTCGGAGAGGTCGTTGTAGGACCCCACGAGGTTGCCGATGAAGTTGATCTCGGTGGAGATGACGTCGATCGTCGGCACGTGGAGGTGGCCGCCGTAGCCGATGACGTAGTAGTTCCCGTTGCGGCGCAGGCAGGCCACGCCCGTCTCGACGGCGCCTCCCTCGCCGACGAAGTCCAGGACGGCCTCCGCCCCGTGACCGCCGGTGAGGTCCCGTACGCGGTCGGCCTCGCTTCCGTCCGCGAAGAGGGTGTGGCCGGCGCCCAGTTCCTTGGCCAGAGCCAGGGCCTCCGGGCTGCGGTCGATGACGATCATCTCCACCGGCGACAGGGCCCGCAGCACCTGGATGCCGATGTGCCCGAGTCCGCCCGCGCCGATGACCACGGCCTTGTCACCGGGCCGCAGCACCCGGGCCGCCTTGGCGACGGCGTGGTACGCCGTGAGCCCGGCGTCAGCCAGGGCCGCCACCGAGGCCGGCTCCAGGGACGGGGCGAGGGGCACGACAGAGCGGGCGTCGGTCTTCAGGTACTCGGCGTAGCCCCCGTCGGTGTCGATGCCGGGGAAGGCGGAGTTCATGCAGTGCACGTCGTCGCCGGCCCGGCAGGCGCGGCACAGACCGCAGGTCACGAGCGGGTGCAGGATGACCGCGTCACCGACCTTGACATGGGTCACGGCCTGCCCTACCTCCGCGACCCAGCCGGCGTTCTCGTGGCCGATCGTGTACGGAAGGGCGACCCCGCTCTTGTCCTTCCACTGTCCTTCGAGGATGTGCAGATCGGTCCGGCAGACTCCGGCGCCCCCGATCTTCACGATCACATCCAGCGGGCCGGTGATCTGCGGGTCCGGCACGTCCACGAGCACGGGCGGCTCGTCGTACTCGATGACCTGCACGGCTTTCATGGCGGCTCCCTGCGAGTCGGCGGGTGGGGTGGTGCGCCGATTACACAGGCCGCCGATGGCAGGTCGATGTCTCAGAATCCGTCCGCGAATGTCTCAATGTGATACACGCCGTATGCGCCGAGCTGTCGAGCTGGTCCAATCACTGCACCGAGGGATGTGACGCGCGCAGTACGGGAGTGTTAATGGCCCGCCAACAACCCGGAAGCTCACTGAGAGCAGCCAGAGAGCTCTACCTGGAAGTCACCAAGGATCCAAGCGCCCGGTCGCTCGTAGTGGCCTCATGGCATCGTTCGATGGAACACAAGGTGCAGTCGGGCAGCCTCGACGCTCCGTACCTGGACAACCCCGATCTGGACAGCCACCTCGCAAGGGCTGCGCTGCCGATCCTGGACCGGCTGCACGAGCAGCTCGCCGACGACCCGGTCTCCATGATGATCACAGACCGCAATGGTGTGGTCCTCTCCCGGAAGGTCTCCCACGAAGGGCTGACGACGAACCTCAACCGCGTGCACCTGGCCCCGGGCCATGTCTTCGCCGAGCGCTACGTGGGCACCAACGGCATCGGGACCGCGCTGGCGAGCGGCCGCCCGGTCATGATCGCCGGGATGGAGCACTACGTCGAGGCGCTGCGGGACTTCCACTGCGCGGCCGTACCGATCCTGCATCCCACCCGGCGCACCCTCCTGGGAGCCTTCAACCTCACCACCATCCGTCAGGGCTCCGACGGCATGCTGATGGCCTTCGCCCGCTCGGTCGCGGCCCAGATCGAGGCCGAGATCGCGGCGATCACCTCGCGGCGCGAGCGGGCTCTTTTCCAGGACTACATGGAGGCGTGCTCCTCGGCCCGCCCGGGACCCGTGCTGGCCCTCAACCGCGATGTCGTCATGATGAACGAGCAGCTCAGTGCCGCTGTGCCCGGGCCGGATCACTATGCGCTGCTCGACCACGCCCGTGAGATCGCCGACCAACCCCGGCTCGAGGGGACCCGCAGCATCGCCCTGCCCTCGGGACGGGTCGCCGAACTCAGGGTCAGTCGCTGCCGGCGCGAGGACAGCGACGCGGGCGCCGTCTTCCGAGTCCGGCTGATCGGACGGTCCCAGCCCACACGCGCGGTTTCCGCCGCGCCCGCCCGCTCCGGCCTGGGACTGGCGGGCTCGTCCCCGCACTGGCTGCGCGCGGTCGCCGACAGCGAAGCAGCGTTCGTCGCCGGGACATGGCTTCATCTTCTGGGCGAAGCCGGCGTCGGCAAGAGGACGCTGGTCGAGGCCCTGCACCGGGCTCACGGCGCCGGACGTCGGCTGGAGATGACGCAAGCGCCGCTGTCGGATTCACCGGCCGTCATGGAGCGCTGGCTGCACGACATCGGAGAACTGCTCGTCGTGCCGTCCAACGTGCTCGTCCTGAGCGAGGTCCACCTGTTGGGCGATCAGCTGCGGCAGCGGCTGAGCAACCTGCTGGTGCAGCTGCACGGCAGTGCGACCGGGCAACTGGTCATGATCTGTCAGCCGTCGATGGTCAGTGCCGACGACCAGCTCGACCAGCTCTGTGGCGCATCGGTGGAGGTGCCTCCTGTGTGTCATCGCTATGGGGACATCGAGCACCTGGCGCGGTTGTTCCTGCGCAAGTACCGGCCGAGTGGCGAGTGCACGTTCTCCCCGGACGCGCTGGCCCTGCTTCAGCGATGCCCGTGGCCGGAGAACGTCCGGCAGCTCGAGTCGGTGATCCGCGGCCTGGCGCGGAGGCCTTCCGGCCGGGTCATCCACGTGGAGGACCTGCCACCGGAATGCCGGGTGTCCTCGCACAAGGTTCTGACCACCATCGAGGCGCTGGAACGCGACGCCATTCTGCGTGGGCTGATGGACCGCAACTCCAACGTCCAGCGGACCGCGCAGGACCTCGGGATCTCCCGCGCCACGATGTACCGCAAGATGCGCCGCTACGGAATCGTCCCGTCGAGCCTGATGTGACGGGCCGTTACGGCACGCCCGCCCGTGGCGTGCCTGCTCGGCTCGTCGCTCGGGCGGCCGCACAGCATGGACGAGGTCGGTAGCTCCAGCCCCTGAGGCGTGGCGGGCAGGGCCGTCGTGGCATGCGCGGATGACGGCCACCACGCCGTGATACCGCGCCCGCTGGGCTGTCGGCCCCCTGACCGCGCGGCAGCGCAGCGGGCGGCTCGTGTGGACGGGTTTTCCAGGCGCGTGCGCTGTTGCGTACCGTGCCCGGTTCAAAGTACGGCGCGCCGGCCTGCAGTTGAGGCTGTCAGTGCACCCAGGTCCGGGTGCCGGCAAGTTCGGGAGCCCGGTGCCGTCGCAGCGACGGCCGCCGCCGTGCCCCGGCGGCCGGAGGCTCTGTCACAAGTAGGGTGACAGGCGTGGACATGCTGCACCTGCGTTACTTCGTCGCCGTGGCCGAGGAGCTCAACTTCTCGCAGGCGGCACGCAGACTGCACATGGCCGCCTCTCCGCTGAGCCAGCGGATCAAGGATCTGGAACGCGAGCTCGGGTACGCGCTCTTCGAGCGCACCACCCACCGGGTCGACCTGACCCCGGCGGGTGCCGCTCTGCTTCCCATGGCCCGCGACATCCTGGAGCGGGTCAACTCGATTCCGTGGCGGCTGAGTGAGGCGGTGCGCCCCCGGCTGGACAGGCTGTTCATCGGGATGCCCGCCGGGGTGCATCCGCTGTTGCGGGAGCGTGTCCGGCTGCTGGAGGACGCCTGCCGGGAGGTGTGCGAACTCAAGCGCTGGCCCGGCACGTCGGCGGGCCTCGCGGACGCGGTGCACGACGGAAGGCTGGCGATGGCGCTGGCCCGGTTACCGGTCTCCGGTCCGGCGCTGGAGATCATCGAGGTGATGCGCGAGCGGCTGGGCGCAGCGGTCCCGGCGGACCGGTTCACGGGGCGGGCGTCGGTCACCTTGGACGAGCTGGCGGAGCTGGCCTATGTGGCGACGCCGAACGACGCCACCCCGGCCTATTTCGAGGAAATCGATGCCCGCCTGAATTCGGCCGGCGTGAAGAAAAGGATCCGGATCAACATGCCGGACTACTCCGGAAGCTCGGAATTGATTTCCTCCGGCATTGCGTTCTCGATGACCATGCTCTCGCCTGACAGTCCCATGCATCTGTACAGGCTGGACAACGTGGCCGTGCTGCCCGTAGAGGACTTCCAACCTGCCTTGATCACAGGGCTGTTGTTCCGCAGGGACCGGGCGGGCGACGGCGGCGACCTGAATGACGTCGCCGCGCGGGCGCGGCAGATCTTCAACGAGGTCAGCTCCGTCTAGCCGTTTTTTGCGACCCTTTCCACGGATCTGTGCAATGGGTGTGACCGCTGTGGTCATGCCCGTGTTCGCCAGTTGATCATTCCCTCTGAACTCGTTCATGCATAACGTCGTCGGTGGAAATTCCGCCATGAAATTACTGCGTGAACAGGAGTGATCATGGACATCACGGCCGTCGGCACCACCGGTCCGCTGGACGGCGTACGGGTGATCGATCTGTCCACGGTGGTGATGGGGCCCTACGCGGCGCAGATCCTGGGCGACCTCGGCGCCGACGTCATCAAGATCGAGTCCCCGTCCGACACCGTACGGGTGGGCCCCTACCGCACCACACCCGGCATGACCCCGCTCAACCTCAACGTCAACCGCAACAAGCGCAGTGTGGCGTTGAACCTCAAGCACGACGCCGACCGCGCACGGGCCCTGGAACTCATCGACAGCGCCGACGTGTTCGTCACCAACATGCGCCCGGGCGCCCTCGCCCGCCTCGGCCTCGGCCACACCGCCCTCGCCCCCCGCAACCCCGGCCTGGTCTATGCCCACGCCCAGGGCTTTCGCAGCGACTCCGACCGGGCCGGCAACGCGGCCTACGACGAGACCGTGCAGGCCGCCTCCGGCCTGGTGGACGTGGCCAACCGGGCGCTGGGCACCCCGGCGTACCTGCCGACGATCATCGGCGACAAGGTCTGCGCGCTGACCATCGTCTACTCGGTGCTCGCCGCGCTGGTCCACCGGGCCGGCACCGGAACCGGCCAGTACATCGAGATCCCGATGACCGACGCGCTCCTCGCCTTCAACCTCGTGGAGCACCTGGCCGGCCACGTCTTCGAACCGCCCGAGGGCCCCACCGGGTTCCCGCTGTCGATGAAGAGGGGACACCGCGCGGTGCCCACCAAGGACGGCCTCGCCTGCGTCATCCCGTACAACCCGCAGAACTTCCGGGACTTCTTCCTGGCCGCCGACCGTGCCGACCTCGCCGGGGATCCCCGGGTGAACAGCGAGTCCATCGCCGACGACGACGTCGACGCGCTGATGGAGCTGGTGGGGGAGTGCTCGCCGAGCCTGACCACTGAGGAGTGGGCCGGGATCTGCGCCGAGCACAGCATCCCGATGGCTCCCGTGCTCGAACTCGACCGGGCCGCCGAGGACCCGTATGTGCGCGCCGGCGGACTGCTCGATGTGGTGGACCACCCCAGCGAGGGCGCGATCCGCTCGGTCGGCATCCCGGTGCGCTTCTCCGTCACCCCCGGATCGGTTCGCCGACTCGCCCCGCTGCCCGGCCAGCACACCGAAGAGGTCCTCCAGGAACTCGCCGCCGACCGCTGACCGCCCGTCGGCCCCCGCGTCCCACTGATTCACTGTCGATCAAGGACTCACACATGCACAGCACCACCGAGGTTCGGACCGAGACCATCGGTTCGGCCCTGCTCATCACCATCGACCGGCCGAAGGCGCGTAACGCGGTCAACGCGGCCGTCGCCACCGGGCTCTCCGCGGCTCTCGACCAGTTGGAGGCAGACCCCAACCTGCGGGTCGGCGTGCTCACCGGCGCCCGAGGGACGTTCAGCGCCGGAATGGACCTCAAGGCCGCGCTGGCCGGTGAATCGCCCGAGATCCCGGGGCGCGGCTTCGGCGGCCTGACCCAGGCCAGGACGACCAAGCCGCTGATCGCCGCCGTCGAGGGCTGGGCGATGGGAGGCGGATTCGAACTGGCCCTCGCCTGCGACCTGATAGTCGCCGCGGACGACGCACGGTTCGGTCTCCCGGAGATCGGCCGCGGCCTGATCGCGGCGGGCGGCGGGGTGATCCGGCTGCCCAAGCGCATCCCGTACCACTTCGCGATGGAACTGCTGCTGACCGGCGAGCCGGTCTCCGGCGAACGGGCCGGACAGCTCGGCATCGCCAACCGCGTGGTTCCGGCCGGCGAGACCCTCCCCACCGCCCTGCACCTCGCCGAGCGGATCGCCCAGAACGCCCCCCTGGCACTGGCAGCCGTCAAGGAACTCGTCCGGGTCTCCGACGGCCGGCCGGAGGAGGAGGCGTTCGCCGTGCAGGGGCAGCGGATGGCCCATCTCGTGGCCTCCGCCGACGTACGCGAGGGCATGACCGCCTTCACCGAGCGCCGCTCCCCGGTCTGGCAGGGCCGGTAGGACCACAGGATCCGAGGAAGAGAACGATGAATCTGCAGGACGTGCCCCGGCACATCGCGACGCCGCTGGTCAACCCGGCCTATCCGCCGGTCGTGCCGCGCTTCACCAACCGCGAGTACCTCAACATCGTCTACCGCACCGACTACGCGGCGCTGCGCGCGGTGGTGCCGGAACCGCTGGAGATCGACGAGCCGCTGGTGCGCTTCGAGGTCATGCGGATGGGCGACGTCAGCGGGTACGGGCCGTACACCGAGTCTGGTCAGGCGATCCCGGTCCGCTACGAGGCCGAGCAGGGCGAGTACCTGCACGCGATGTACCTGGACAACCTTCCGGCCATCACCTCAGGCCGGGAGGCCGGCGCGTACCCCAAGACCGCCGGGTCGCCCGCCCTCTACGCCGACCACGGCGCGCTGGTCGGAGTCCTCGACATCGGCACGCTTCGGGTGGCGACCGCCACGATGGGCTACAAGCACTGCGAGTTGCCGGTCGAGGAGGCCGTGGCCCAGGTCGGTGTGCCGACGTACATGCTGAAACTGGTCCCCGGTTTCGACGGAGTGCCGCAGGTCGCGCAGTTGGTGCGCACCGAGATCACCGACATCACGGTGAAGGGCGCCTGGACCGGCCCCGCCCGGCTGCAGCTTTTCGCCCACGCGCTGGCACCGCTGGCCGATCTGCCGGTGCGCGAGATCGTCTCCGCCAGCCACATCCTGACCGATCTGACCCTGGCACCGGTCAAGCCCGTCCACGACTACCTGGCTCACCCCGCCCAGCCCGCGCGATGAGCGCGGCCATGACCACGGACGCACAAGGAAGGCAGGGGGAAGACACCTGATGACCAAGCCATTCACCAGCGCCGCGGTGGTCGGCGCCGGGACGATCGGACTGTCCTGGGCAGCGCTCTTCGCCGGCCACGGCATGCGGGTACGGATCACCGACCCGCGGCCGGACCTGGCGGAGGCGGTTGCCGGGGCGGTCCGCCGAGCGGCAGGACAACTGGCTGCGCAGGGCCTGGACGTGGACGGCCTCGCCGAGCGGGTCGTCGTGGTCGACGATCTCGCCGATGCGGTGCGCGACGCCGATGTCGTACAGGAGAACGGCCCGGAGAACCTCACCTTCAAGCGGGAGCTGTTCACCGACCTGGTGAGTGCCGCCCCCGCGCACGCGCTGCTGCTCAGCTCCTCCTCGGCGATCCCCGCGTCGGCGTTCACCGACACCGTCGAGGACGCCGGCCGCATTCTGATCGGCCACCCCTTCAACCCGCCGCACCTGGTGCCGCTGGTGGAGGTCGTGCCCGGCGAGCGCACCTCGGAGGAGAGCGTGGCGCGCGCCGTGGAGTTCTACCGATTCGTCGGCCGCGTGCCGGTCGTGGAGCGCAAGGAGATCCCCGGTTTCGTCGGCAACCGCCTGCAGAACGCCCTCAGCCGGGAGGCGATCTACCTGGTCGAGCAGGGCGTCGTCAGCCCGGCCGAGCTTGACACCGTGATGGTGAACTCGCTCGGCCTGCGCTGGGCGACGGTGGGGCCGTTCCTCGGCGCGCACCTCGGCGGCGGCCCCGGCGGCTACCGGCACATGGCCGAGCACATCGGCGTGTCGATGCAGAAGATGTGGGACTCGCTCGGCCGCCCCGAGCAGAGCCCCGAACAGACCGAACGGCTCGTCGCGGCCGTCGAGGACGCCTACGGCACCCGCTCCTACGCCGACCTCGCTCAGGAGCGCGACGCCAAGCAGATCGCCGTGCTGTCCGCTCGGGACAGTGCCACCAGCGTGGAGAAGGAGACCCGTTCATGACCGCCCTGCTGCCCGAGAAGGCTTCCGCCGACGAGCGGTTGGCCGCCGACTTCTACGACGTCGAGTCGCTGCTGCCCCCGCAGGAGCGTGAACTGCTTCTGCGTGCCCGGGCGTTCATGCGCAGCGAGATCAAGCCGCTCGTCAACGCATATTGGGCCAAGGGTGAGTTCCCCCGCGAGTTGATCGGAAGGTTCCGCCGATTGGGACTCGCCGGCGTCCCCTACGAGGGATACGGCGACCCGCTGCCGGCCGGGAGCAATCTGCTCGTCGGCATGCTGTCGATGGAGTACACCCGCACCGATGCCTCCAGCGCCACCTTCTTCGGCGTACACAGCGGCCTTGCGATGTACAGCATCTACCGGGGCGGCGACCAGGAGCAGCGGGACCGTTGGCTGCCCTCGATGGCCGCGTTGGAGACCATCGGCGCCTTCGCGATGACCGAACCGCTCGGCGGCTCCGACGTGGCCGGAGGCATGCGCACCACCGCCCGCTGGGACGGGGAGAACTGGGTGCTCAACGGCGCCAAGCGGTGGATAGGCAATGCGACGTTCGCCGACCTGGTGGTGGTCTGGGCCCGCGACGAGGCGGACGACCGGGTCAAGGGCTTCGTGGTGGAAAAGGGCACCCCGGGCTTCTCCCCGGTGAAGATCGAGAACAAGATCGCGTTCAGGATCGTGGAGAACGCCGAGATCACTCTGACCGACGTCAAGGTGCCCGAGGCCAACCGGCTGCAGCGGATCGACTCCTTCCGTGATGTTGCGGAGATCCTCCGCGCCACCCGCAGCGGGGTCGCCTGGCAGGCCCTCGGCGTAATGATCGGCGCCTATGAGCTGGCGCTGAACTATGCGAAGGAACGTCGGCAGTTCGGCCGCCCGATCGCGCGGTTCCAGTTGGTGCAGGACCTGCTGGTCAGGAGCCTCGGCAACATCACCGCCTGTTGGGGCATGCTGGTCCAGCTCGCACGGTTGCAGGACGGCGGCGTCTTCCGTGACGAGCACTCCTCGCTGGCCAAAGCGTTTGTCACCTCGCGGATGCGCGAGGTGGTGGGATGGTGCCGGGAGATCTTCGGCGGCAACGGCATCGTGCTCGACTACGACATCGCACGGTTCTTCGCCGACGCCGAGGCGATCTACTCGTTCGAAGGCACCCGCGAGATGAACACGCTCATCGTCGGCAAGGCGGTCACCGGCGAGAGCGCCTTCGTCTGACCGCGGTTTCTCCACCGACAGGTTCCTGGTGACTCTGCGTCGGCCCCGAGGGCACCAGGCCTCGGCGCCGGCGCAGAGGCCTGGTGCGAGCGTGCCGTCGCCTACGGTTCGTGCGCCGCGCACAAGTCCCGCCCCGAGTGTCGTCGCCCGCGCCCATGGGCCTGCGGCCCCGCGGATTCGTACCGTCTCTCCTCACGTACCGGACATCCGCCCCGCGTCGCGACGCGGCTGGCCGCGGAGCATCGCGTCCGCCCGACGTCCATCGACGTACTTCGAGGAGCCGAAATGCATATCGCGGAACTGCCGGATCTGCGGGCCCGGGGGGACTCGGACGGTCCCTGCCTCGCTGATGATGTGTCAATTCTGGACAACGCGTCGTTCGCCCGCCGGGTGCGCCGGGCCGCGGCGGCCCTGCGGGCGCGGGGCGTCGGAACCGAGGACGTGGTGGCGCTGCTGATGCCCAACACGGCGGACTTCGTCGTCGCCCTCTTCGCCGCCTGGCGGCTCGGCGCGGCCGTGACTCCCGTCAACCCCGCCCTCACCGAAGGCGAGGCGCGATACCAACTCGGCGACGCGGGTGCCGCGGTGGTCGTCACCGCCGGGCCGTCACCGCTCGCCGGGGCACTGCCGGTCGCCGAGCTGTGCACCGGACCCGAGGACACGGCCCCACCGCAGACGGACCCCGGCTCGCTCGCCCTGCTGATCTACACCAGCGGCAGCACCGGGCGCCCCAAAGGCGTGATGCTCGACCACACCAACCTCGCCGCCATGGCGGGGATGATGATCGAGAACGTACGCCTGTCCGAGACCGACCACAGCCTGCTGATCCTGCCGCTCTTCCACGTCAACGGCATCGTGGTCGGCGTGCTGTCCCCGCTGCTGGCCGGCGGCCGGGTCACGGTGGCCGGACGGTTCCGGGCGGAAAACTTCGTCGGCTTGGTCACCGAGATCCGCCCGACCTGCTTCTCAGCCGTCCCGTCGATCTACTCGATGCTCGCCGAACTTCCGGACCGGGTAGTGCCGGACACCTCCTCGGTGCGGTTCGCCGCCTGCGGGGCGGCGCCGATGCCGCCAGCGCTCATCGAGCGGTTCGAGCGCCGCTACGGCATCCCGATCGTGGAGGGCTACGGCCTGTCCGAAGGCACCTGCGCCTCCACCGCCAACCCGCTGGACGGTCCGCGCAAGCCCGGCACGGTCGGACTGCCGCTGCCCGGCCAGCAGGTCGCCGTGATGGACCCGCGCGGCCGGATCCTGCCCGCGGGGACGACCGGAGAGGTGGTGGTCCGCGGGCCCAACGTCATGCGCGGTTATCTGGGCCGCCCTGAGGAGACCGCCCGCACCGTCGTGGACGGCTGGCTGCACACGGGCGATGCCGGCCGCTTCGACGAGGACGGCTATCTGGTCCTGGTCGACCGCATCAAGGACATGATCATCCGCGGCGGCGAGAACATCTACCCCAAGGAGATCGAGACGGTCCTCGGCGATCACCCCGAAGTGCTGGAAGCCGCCGTGGTGGGCGCCGCCGAAGCACGCCTCGGCGAGGTACCGGTGGCCTTCGTGGCGCTGCGCGCGGGCGCAACGGCCATCGCGACCGACCTTCTCGACCACTGCCGGGCCCGGCTGGCCAGGTACAAGGTGCCCGCCAAGATCGTCCTCGTCGACCGGCTGCCGAGGAATCCCGTCGGCAAGACGGACAAGCCCGCGCTTCGAGCCAGGACCACCGCCGTCACCACAGCCGGCTGAACGGAAAGAGGGAGGCGGTCATGGGATTCCTCGCACCGAACACGGCGGACGTCGACCCACAGGAGTGGCGTACCCGCCCCTACCGGCAACGCATCAGGCCGCTGGCCCAGCACTGGGCCCAGCACGGCTTCGGCACCCCCGGCATCGTGCACCTGCTGTACCTGGTGAAGATCACCGCGTACGCGCTCGGCGGCATCGCGGTCGTCTCCGCGACCCCCGGCATCGGCGGCATCACGGACTTCGGCTCATGGTGGGCCGAGCCGATCGCCTACCAGAAACTCGTGATCTGGACGCTCCTGTACGAGATCCTGGGTCTCGGCTGCGGCTCGGGCCCGCTCAGCTCACACTTCCTGCCGCCGGTCGGCGCCTTCCTGCACTGGCTGCGCCCCGGCACCGTACGGCTGCCTCCGTGGCCCGGCCGGCTCCCCTTCACCGCGGGGACCCGGCGCACCGTGGCCGACGTGGCACTGTACGCGGCGGTATTGGGGGCGGCGGTGTGGCTGCTGTGCTCACCGGGCGAGCCGGGCGCGTCCGGCGTGCTGGCTGCCTGGCGGGTCGCCTTGCTCGCGGCGCCGCTCGCGCTGCTCGGGCTGCGCGACAAGACCGTCTTCCTCGCCGCCCGCGCTGAGCACTACGGGCTGACACTGGTGGTCTTCCTCTTCCCGGTGACCGACATGCCCGCCGCGCTGAAACTGGTCATGCTCGCCCTCTGGTGGGGCGCCGCCTCCTCCAAGCTCAACCGCCACTTCCCCTTCGTGGTCGCGGTGATGATCAGCAACAGTCCGCTGCGCCCGGCCTGGCTCAAGCGCCGGCTGTACCGGCACTACCCCGACGATCTCAGGCCTTCCGGCCTCGCCGCCGCGGCAGCGCACGGCGGCACGGTCATCGAGTACGCGGTGCCGCTGGTCCTGGTGCTCTCGCACGGCTGGCCCCTCACCGCGATCGCCCTGGCCGTGATGGTCGTCTTCCATCTGCACATCATGTCGACCTTCCCGATGGGCGTGCCGCTGGAGTGGAACGTCTTCTTCATCTACTCCGCGCTGGTCCTCTTCGGCCACGAGGCCGCCGTCGACGCCTTCGCCCTGCACTCCCCGCTGCTGGCCGTGGTGCTGGTGCTGAGCCTGGTGGTGGTCCCGGTGGTGGGCCATGTCCGCCCCGATCTGGTGTCGTTCCTCCCCTCGATGCGCTACTACGCGGGCAACTGGGCCACCAGCCTGTGGTGTTTCCGCAAGGGCACCGAGCACCGGCTCAACGAGCACATCGTCAAGGCGTCCGGTCTGCCCGTCGACCAGCTCACCCGTCTGTACGGCGCCGAAGCCGCCGAGCTGCTGCTGCATCAGGGGCTTGCCTGGCGGGCGATGCACACCCACGGCCGCGCGCTGATCGGGCTGCTGCCCCGGGCCGTGGACGACGTGGAGTCCTACGATGTGCGGGAGGGCGAGATGGTGGCGGGGGCGGTCCTCGGCTGGAACTTCGGCGACGGCCATCTGCACAACGAGCAACTGGTGGCCGCCGTACAGCAGCGGTGCGGCTTCGCGCCGGGCGACCTGCGCGTCGTCCTGCTCGAATCACAGCCGGCGCACCGCTCGCGTCAGCACTACCGCATCGTGGACGCGGCGAGCGGCCTGGTCGAGGAGGGCTATGTGAAGGTGCGGGACATGGTGACCCGGCAGCCGTGGCTCGACGACGAGGCGCCCGCGATTCCCGTGGATCCCGATGGGGCACCGCGACCGGCGACCGAGGTGGCGGCAGCGCATGAGTGACGCGATCGTGGTGGGGGCCGGCCCGAACGGGCTGGCCGCCGCCGTCGCGCTGGCCCGGCAAGGGGTGAAGGTGACCGTCCTGGAGGCCGCCGACGAGATCGGTGGCGGCACCCGGAGCAGCGAACTGACCGTTCCCGGACTGCTGCACGACCACTGCTCCGCCGTGCACCCGCTCGGTGTCGGCTCGCCGTTCCTGCGGGCCCTCGGCCTGGAGCGGTACGGCGTCGACTGGGCGTGGCCCCAGGTGGACCTGGCCCACCCGCTGGACGGCGGGCGGGCCGGGGTGCTGGTCCGCTCCGTCGAGCGGACCGCGCGTGGGCTCGGTGCGGACGGCCCGGCCTGGGAGCGGTTGTTCGCGCCGCTGACCGCGGGATTCGACGCGCTCCTGGAGGACGTCCTGCGGCCGGTGGTGCACCTGCCGGCGCATCCTGTCCGCCTCGGCCGGTTCGGGGTGCGGGCGCTGCAGCCGGCCACAGTGGTGGCCCGGCGCTGGCGCGGCGAGGAGGCCCGGGCACTGTTCGCGGGAGCGGCGGCGCACGCCTTCCGTCCGCTGACGCGTCCCCTGACCGCGTCGCTCGGTCTGATGTTCATAGCTGCCGGGCACCGTTACGGCTGGCCCGTCGCCCGCGGTGGCTCCCGTGTGATCAGCGACGCGCTCGCCGCGCTGCTACGGGAGCTCGGCGGGACCATCGAGACCGGTGTGCCCGTGCGTTCGCTGACAGAACTCCCGCCCGCCCGGATCGTGATGCTCGACGTCGCCCCGCGCGCTGCTGTCGACATCTGTGGTCCGGCACTGCCGGCCCGCGTCCGGCGCGCCTATCTGCGCTGGCGCCACGGTCCAGCGGCGTTCAAGGTCGACCTGGCCGTGGCGGGCGGGGTGCCGTGGATCAACGAGTCCTGCCGCGAAGCCGGCACCGTGCACCTCGGCGGCACCCTGGCAGAGGTCGTCCGCACCGAGCGGGAGACCAGCCGGGGCCATATGCCCGAGCGACCGTTCGTGCTGCTCTCCCAGCAGTACCTCGTCGACCCGGGCCGCTCGGCCGGGGACCTCCACCCGGTCTACGCGTACGCGCACGTACCTCACGGCTACACCGGTGACGCCACCGAGGCCGTGCTCGGCCAGATCGAGCGGTTCGCCCCCGGCTTCCGAGAACGCGTCATGGGCATCGCCGTCCGCTCGGCCGCGGAGATGGCGCAGTACAACCCCAACTACGTGGGAGGCGACATCATCGGCGGGGCCAACACCGAGATGCAGCTTGCGCTGCGCCCTCGGGCGGCCCTCGACCCGTACAGCACCGGCATTCCAGGCGTCTACCTGTGCTCGGCGGCCACCCCACCCGGCGCCGGGGTGCACGGCATGTGCGGGGCGAACGCCGCCCGCTCCGCACTGCGGTACCTGGACCGGTGAACGGCGCGGTGGAACCTCCGACGGACGCGGCACCGGATCCGGTCGTCCTCGCGGCGCAGGTGATGCAGACGCACCGGGACGCGTTCATCGCCAAACTCGTCGCCACCACCGAGGCCGAGATCGCTCAACTGGAGCACGACGAATCGCTGCGCGGGCTCCTTGAGGCCAGCATCACCGAGAACATCGTCACTGCCGTCCACGTCATCATCAACCGGATCGATCCGCAGACCGTGGACGCCCCCGCCTCGGCCGTCTCCTACGCGCGCCGCCTCGCCCAGCGCGACGTCCCCCTCTCCGCCCTGCTGCGCGCCTACCGGCTCGGCCATGCGCAGAGCCTGGACCTGGTCCTCGGCGAGGCGGTCCGACTGGGGCTGCCGGACCCGACCGGCACCGTCATCGCCCTGGTCACTCTCACCTCGGCCTATCTGGACCGGGTCTGCGACCAGATCGGCCGTGTGTACGAGGAAGAGCGTGATCGCTGGGTGGGCAGCCGCGGCATACCGCGCCAGTACTGGGTCAACCAGCTCCTCGACAACCCGCGGGTCGATCTGCGGCAGGCCGAGGCCGCCCTCGACTACCGGTTGTCCGGCAGCCATGTTGCCGTCGAGGGCTGGCTCTACGGCAGCGCGGCGACTGGTGACCCCGCCGCCGTGTTCGACCGGCTGACCTCACTGCTGTGCACCGTCCTGCACGCCCAGGGCCGCCCCCTTCTGGTCCACACCGATGAGGCCGAGGCCCGTATCTGGCTTGCCGTCAGGCCCGACCTCCTCGTGGATCCCGACACCGTCGCCACCGAACTGGCCGACGTCGCGCTACCGGTGCGGGTTGCCCTGGGCATCGTCCGCCCGGGGCTCGACGGCTTCCGACGCAGCACCCGTGCTGCCGCCCGCGCCAAGGCCCTCGCCCTCTCAGGGGGGCCCAGCAGCCCGAGGGTGGTCGCCTTCGCCCGCGTCGCCCCCGTCGCCCTCTTGGTCGACGAGCCCCGCGAACTGGCAGACTTCGTCTCCGACACCCTCGGCGACCTGGCCGTCGACGACCCCCGCCGCGAAGTCCTCCGCGAGACCCTCCGCCTCTTCCTCGCCACCAACCGCAGCTACGCCGCCACCGCGGATCAGCTCATGGTCCACCGCAACACCGTCCACTACCGCATCCAGCGGGCCGTCGACCACTACGACCTCGACCTCGACGCGAACGCCTTCGACCTCCACTTCGCCCTCAACGTCTGCCGCTGGCACGGGGCAAAGGTCCTGCGCCGTAAGCGCAGATGATGGAGTCACGGAGGCCCGTTCGGCACCGCATCAGTTCCCCGAAGTGGGCACTCGTCCGCTGGGATGCCTTCCCCCAGTGGGACTGGCGCCGCCGTTGGTTCCGGGACCCCGGCCTTCCGTCGCCGGCTGGTCGGCAGGCCGGTCGCGGTAGCGCTCGGGGCAGGCAGACGGACTGGCGCGGATGGGTCGGGGCCGCCGCGCAGATCCGGGAGAGCAGCGACTGGGAGTGCCGCCGTCGCGGACAGCTGCTACCGGTGAAGACGCATGCGTGCTACCACCATGCCGACTCGCGGATCGACGTCCCGGGCGACCACGTGTGACTGTCCGGGTCGGATCGGCTACTTTCGGCTGCCCTCGCCCCACGGGCCTCATCCGCATGCCGGCGATACGCTGAGAAAAAGGTGCCCGCGTCAACACAGACCGTGCCAAGGGACAGTTGTCTTCGTAGGTCCGTTCTCCCGTAGGTCGTTTCTCATGGACCTCAACACCATCACCGAAGTAGTCCGGCGACCGTCCGAGCGGCCGGGCACGGACTGGCACGAGGGCGACGCCTGGCTCGCAGGCGGAACGTGGCTGTATTCCACGGAGCAGCCGGACCTGCGAAGGCTGATCGATCTGACGGCGTTGCGCTGGGAGCCGCTGGTCCCGACGGACGAGGGCCTGGAGATCAGCGCCACCTGCACCATTCGCGACCTGTACGCCTACTCCTGGCCGGAGCGCTGGACCGCCGGAATCCTCTTCCCGAAGAGCTGCGAGGCGTTCCTTTCCTCGTTCAAGGTCTGGAACGCGGCGACCGTCGGCGGAAACATCTGCATGTCCCTGCCCGCCGGCCCGATGATCACGCTGACGGTCGCGCTGGAGGCGCGGTACGAACTGTGGGCGCCCGACGGCTCCGTACGCTTCGTCGACGCCCTCGACTTCGTCACGGGCGACCACCGCAACGTTCTCGCCCCCGGGGAGGTCCTCCGGCGCGTCACCATTCCGGAGCACGCGCTGCGCAAGCGCACCGCGCACCGCCGCTTCACGCTGACCCGGCTCGGCCGTTCGACGGTGTTCCTCGTCGGCACGCAACGGCTGGGAGCGAGTGACCTGCTGCTCACCGTCACCGCCGGCACCACACGGCCGGTCCGTATGGCCTTCGACTCCCTGCCCGATGCCCGAACGCTGCGGCAGAGCATCGACGCCGTGCCCGCCGACGTCTGGTTCGCCGATCCCAACGGGACCCCGGACCACCGCCGGCATCTGACACGGCACTTCGCCGAAGAGATCCGCCGCGAACTCACGGCTGGGGACCTGGGATGAACTACATCGTGAACGGAAGGGAATTCCACCGTGAGCCGGCCCCCGGTCAGTGCCTGCGCACCTTCCTGCGCGAACTCGGCCACTTCGGCGTCAAGAAGGGGTGCGACGCGGGCGACTGCGGCGCCTGCACGGTGTGGCTGGACGGCGCACCGGTACACAGCTGCATCACCCCCGCCTTCCGCGCGGACGGCCGTGAGGTGACCACGATCGAGGGCCTCGGGCGGCCCGGCGCCCCGCATCCCATGCAGCGGCAGTTCGAGGACGCCCCGGGGTTCCAGTGCGGTTTCTGCACCGCAGGGATGATCATGACGTCGGCGACCTTCACCGAGGCCCAGAAGGCGGATCTGCCGAGGGCGTTGAAGGGCAACCTCTGCCGCTGCACCGGCTACCGGGCGATCGAGGACGCCGTGCGGGGCGTGGGCGCGGTGGAGACGGCGGCACCGGGCAAGGCCGTCGGGACGAGTGTCGGCGCGCCCGCGGGCCACGACGTGGTGACGGGCCGCGCCGAGTTCACCATGGACACGCATATCGACGGCATGCTGCACCTCAAGGTGCTGCGCTCACCCCACGCGCACGCCCGGATCCGCTCGATCGACAGGACGGCCGCACTCGCGGTGCCCGGCGTGCGACGGGTCTACACCTGGGAAGACGTCCCCCGCAGACGCTTCACCACGGCCATCCACACCGACCACCTGGTCGACCCGGACGACACCTACATCCTCGACGAAACGGTCCGCTTCGCCGGCCAGCGCGTCGCCGCGGTCCTGGCCGACACGGTCGGCGCCGCGGAGGAGGGCTGCCGGCGGCTCGTCGTCGAGTACGACGTGCTGCCGGCGGTGTTCGACCCCGAGGAGGCGATGGCCGAGGGCGCACCCCAACTGCACGGTTCTGACGATCCGTTCGTCCGCGATCCCGTCCACAACATCCTGATCGAACTCCACGCGCACATCGGTGACGTCGACGCGGGATTCGCCGCGGCCGACGTGATCCACGAAGGTACGTACTTCTCACCGCGGGTGCAGCACGCCCATCTGGAGACCCATGGCTCGATCGCCTGGCTGGAGGACGGCCGGCTGAACGTTCGCACGAGTTCGCAGTCACCGTCGATCGCGAAGGTCAAGCTGGAGTACCTGTTCGCGCTGCGCCCGGACCAGCTGAGGGTGTTCTGCAAGCGCGTGGGCGGCGGATTCGGCGGCAAGCAGGAGGTGATCGCGGAGGACCTGGTCGCGCTCGCCACCCTGGACACCGGGCGGCCCACCTGTCTCGAGTACACCCGTGAGGAGGAGTTCACCACGGCTTCGCCGCGGCATCCGATGACCCTGACGGTCAAGCTCGGCGCGAGGGCCGACGGAACGCTCACCGCCTTCCAGGTACGCAACGTGTCCGACACGGGCGCCTACGGCAACCACGGCGGCGAGACGGCGTACGCGGGCGGAGCCGCCGTCATGGTCTACCGCTGCCCCAACAAGAAGTACGACGCGTACTCCGTCTACACGAACACGGTGCCGAGCGGGGCGCTGCGCGGTTACGGGATGACGCAGCCGGCGTTCGCCGTGGAGTCGGCGATGGACGAGCTGGCCCGCGCCCTGCACATCGACCCGCTCGAACTGCGCCGCCGCAACATCGTGCGGCCGGGTGAGCCCCTGGTCGCCCTGCACGTCGGCCCAGACGACGTGATCTTCACCGAGGACGGTCTCGCCAGGTGCATCGACCTGGTCGGCGACGCCCTGGCCTGTACGGCCGGCCGGCCGCCCCCCGGTCCCGAGTGGCTCGTCGGAGCCGGCGTGGCGAGTTCCCTGCACGAGACCGCGCCCCCGACGGAGCACCTCTCCGAGGCCTGGGTCACGCTGGGTGACGACCTCATCTACGAACTGGCCGTCGGGACGGTCGAGTTCGGGGAGGGAACCTCCACGGCCCATGTCCAGATCGCGGCCAACCAGCTGGGCACGACGCCGGCGCGGATCCGTCTGGTGCAGTCCGACACCGACCGCACGGGATTCGACACCGGTGCCTTCGCGAGCGCGGGCCTCTTCGTGGCGGGCAACGCGGTCCTGCGGGCGGCCAATGCCGTGCGCGACCGCATCCTGGAATTCGCCGCGGCGCACACGGGCGTCCACGTCGTGCTGTGCACGATGGACGACGACGGCGTCGTCTGCGGGGACCGGCGGGTGTCGCTGGCCGAACTCGTCACGTTGGCGCGGGCGCGCGGAATCCGGTTCACCGCCGCACGCAAGGCATACGGCTCGCCCCGGAGCGTCACCTCCAACACGCAGGGGTTCCGGGTCGCCGTGCACCGCCTGACCGGTGAGATACGGATCCTGTACAGCGTGCAGGCGGCGGACGCCGGGGTGATCATCAACCCGGCGCAGGTCCGGGGACAGATCGAGGGCGGTGTCGCCCAGGGAATCGGCTTCGCGCTGACCGAGAACCACCAGGTCGACGACAGCGGCGTCATGGTCAACCCGAACCTCCGGAACTACCGCATCCCCACCTACGCCGACATCCCCCGTACCGAGGTCCTCCTGGTGGGCTCGGCGGATTCGGTCGGGCCCATGCGGGCGAAGGGGATGGCGGAGTGCTGTATCAACCCGGTGGCCCCGGCGCTCGCGAACGCGGTCCATGACGCCACCGGCGTCCGCTACCGTGCGCTGCCGCTGACTCCGGAACGCATTTACGGCCGACTCCCCGCGCAGCAGTCGGTGTCGACAGGGTGAGCCACCATGAACACCCAGAAGAACGTAGCCGCCGCGGCGACGGCGATCATCGGCCAGAAGGTCCTGCCCGGCAGGGCGCAGGAGTTCGAGAAGTGGCAGGAGGACCTCAACGTCGCGGCCGCCTACTACCCCGGTTTCCTCGGCGCCGAGGTCTCCCCGCCCACGCCGCTGCAACCCGACTGGGTCGTCGTGTACCGGTTCGACTCGGTGGCGCATCTGCAGACGTGGATCAACAGCGCGACCAGGCAGACGTATCTCGATGTCGGCGCCAAGTACTTCGACGGTCCGGCGACCCAGCAGGTGGTCAGCAGCGGCACCCAGTCACTGGATCCGCTCGTCACCGTGGTGGTCACCCACCGCGTCCACCCCAACCACGTCGAGGACTTCCTCGACTGGCAGCACCACATGGTCGAGGAGGAGCGCAAGTTCGAGGGGTTCCGCGGGACCGAGCTGTTCCGCCCCATCGAGGGCCTGCAGGAGGAATGGACCACCCTGTACCGCTACGACAGCGCCGAGCACCTCGACGCCTGGCTGACGTCGCCGCAACGGCAGCGGATCCTGGCCGAGGGCGAGAAGTTCAACGACTTCAGGCTGCGCACGATAGACAACTCGTTCGGCAGTTGGTTCGCCTTCGAGGGCAACGGCAAGGAGGCACCGCCGCCGCCCTCCGGGACCAGGACCTCCCTCGCCGTCTGGGTCGGCCTGTACCCGACCGTCGTGCTGCTGACGCTCGCTCTGCTCCCGCTGCACATGCCGCTCTGGATCGGCCTGCTCGTGGGCAATCTGCTGTCGAGTTTCCTCATGAGCTTCCTGACCATGCCCTACTACGTGAACCCGCTGCTCGGGCGGTGGCTGCGGCCACCACCGGACGAACCGGCGGCAAAGGCCAACGTCCGTGGCCTCGGCATCGTGGCGGTGGCGATGGCGTTCTGGGCCGCCCTCTTCTATCTCGTCACAGTCCGGTTCTGGACGCTGCCCTGAGGAGCGGGGTTGCTAGGGGATGGCCAGCTCGGCCCAGATCGTCTTCCCGGACGCGGTGTACCGCGTGCCCCAGCGCTGGGACACCTGGGCGACGAGGAACACGCCTCGGCCCCCCTCGTCGTCACGGCGCGCTCGCCGCACGTGTGGTGCGGTGTGCGCGCTGTCGGAGACCTCGCACAGCAGGCTGCGATCCTTGATCAGCCGGAGCAGGACGGGCCCGGTGGCGTACCGCATCCCGTTGGTGACCAGTTCGCTCACCACGAGCGCGGCGGTGAACGACAGTTCGGACAGACCCCAGGTCGCCAACTGGCGTTCGGTGAGCGTGCGGGCGTGAGCCACCATGGCCGGGTCGGGTGGCAGCTCCAGGTCCGCCACGAGATCGGCGTCGAGACGGCGGGTGCGGACGAGCAGCAGCGTGGCGTCGTCCGCCTGTGGTCCGGGCGGCAGGGCCGACAGGGCCCGCTCGCAGAGCTCCTCCACCGGGCATCGTTGCCAGCTGAGGATCTGGGCGAGGCGGTCGATCCCGCTGTCGATGTCGGTGCGCCGGTCCTCCACGACGCCATCGGTGAAGAAGGCCACCAGGCTGCCGCTGGACAGGTCCAGCTCGACGTTCTCGTAGGGCAGGGCACCCAGCCCCAGCGGCGGCCCCGGCGCCAGCGCGGACAGGGCCACCGAGCCGTTCGCATCGGCCACGATCGGCGGGGGATGGCCCGCGCTCGCCCAGACACACCGGCCGCTCACAGGGTCGTAGATCGCGTACAGGCAGGTCACCCCGAGCGCCTCTTCGCTCAGCCCCTCGTCCGCGGGGGATTGCGCGACCAGGTCGTCCAGCCGGGTGAGCAGCTCGGCCGGATCCAGGTCCAGCAGGGCCAGAGTCCTTACGGTGGCGCGCAACCGGCCCATGGTCGCGGCCGCGTGCACGCCGTGACCCACCACGTCGCCGACGGTCAGGCCCACTCTGGCACCGGACAGCGGGATCACGTCGAACCAGTCGCCGCCCACGCCCACCCGGCTGTCGGCGGGCAGGTAGCGGTATGCCACGTCGACCGCGCTCTGCTCAGGCAGGTGCTGTGGCAGCAGACTTCGCTGCAGCACCAGAGCGGCCGCGTGCTGGCTCGTGTAACGGCGGGCGTTGTCGATGCCGACGGCGGCTCGCTCGGCCAGTTCCACGGCGAG
Organism: Streptomyces sp. NPDC044061; assembly: GCF_056434305.1. Lineage (NCBI taxonomy): Bacteria > Bacillati > Actinomycetota > Actinomycetes > Kitasatosporales > Streptomycetaceae > Streptomyces > Streptomyces sp. NPDC044061. The sequence continues at coordinate 157,737 of NZ_JBWKFL010000005.1, forward strand.
CGTCTGCTCCTCGGGGCCGAAGGGGTCGGGGTTGCTGCTGCGCCGGAAGGTGGCGAGACCGAGCACCGCGTCGCGGGTGAGCAGCGGGACGAAGAGGCAGGAGTGCGGGGCGGCCGCTCCCGTCCCGCCCGGTGCGCCGGGCGGGGAGGCGTCGGTGACGGGGCGGCCGGTGGCCAGGCTCAGAGCCTGGGGGGACGACGGGGGGTAGGAGACCGGACTGGTCCGGAACTCTTCCGGTGTCCGGCCGTGCAGCCGGAGCAGACTGTGGCCCGGCGCCGAGCCCGTGGGCGGCTGCCGTCCCTCGATGACCGCCGGCGGCAGGTCCACCAGGACCTCGTCGGCCAGCTGCGGCACCGCCACATCGGCGAGCTCCGCGGCTGTGCGGCGTACGTCCAGCGAGGCACCGATGCGCTTTCCCGCCCGCACGAGCAGCGACAGGCGCTCCTGGGCGCGGTAGCGCTCGGTGATGTCCAGGGACTCCTCGAACAGGCCCAGCGGTTCCCCCCTGGCGTCCGTCAACCGGTGGTAGGAGCAGGACCAGACGTGCTCGCGCACCGGGTCGGCGGGGGCACGCCCGCGATAGTGCATGCCCGTGATCGGTTCCCCGGTCGTCAGGACGTGCTCCATGATCTGCTCTTCGTCCGGGGGATGGTGGCGGGAGATGAACTCGCCTTCCGGAAAGAGAGCCGCGGCGGGTCGGCCGACGTACTGGGCGATTCCCGCGAGCTCCAGATCGGTGGAGACGTTTCCCCAGACGACGCGCCCGTCGGTGTCGAAGATCGTCAGGCCCACGGAGGACTCGGTCGCCAGTCCCTGCAGCATCGCCAGCTGCGCCTCCCAGCCGCGCAGCGCCTCCAGCTCGGCCGCGACGACGACGGTCGCGGCGCCGCCCCGGTGCTCGAGCGGGCTGAACGTCACGGCCGCGCGCAGGGTGCGTCCGTCCCGGCAGCAGAGCTCCAGGACCGTGCTGCGGGGCTTGTGCGCCTTGCAGAGGGTGGACAGCCGCTGCCCGGGGGCCGCTGCCAGCAGCCGGGCGGCCGGCCGGCCGAGCACGTCCTCGGGTGAATGGCCGAGGAGGCGCTGGGCCGAAGATCCCCACCCGGAGATGCGGCCCTCGGCGTCCAGTACCGCGGCGGCGGCCTTGGAGAGGTCCAGGGGGCTGTGGAAGTCGACGTCGGCCGCATTCGGAAAACGATCCATGGCACCGCTTCCCTCCGTGCTCCCTCAGCATCCCGTGCCGCACGACGGACGACAACCGCAGGCGTGACGGGCGCCGTCCGTGTGGTGAGCCGCGTCGCATCCCGGCGGTCACCCTTGCTATGCAACGAGTTGCATAGCAGGATCGGGGCCATGGCGCTCGAACACGCGATTCTGGTGTCGCTTCTGGAGAAGCCGGGGTCCGGCTATGAGCTCGCCCGGCGTTTCGAGCGGTCCATCGGCTACTTCTGGACCGCGACCCATCAGCAGATCTATCGCGTGCTCAAGCGCATGGAGAACGACGGCTGGGTCGACGTCCGGGACGTCCCGCAGCAGGGGCGGCCGGACAAGAAGGAGTACTCCGTCGCCGACCTCGGCCGGGCCGCGCTGTCCTCGTGGCTGCACGATCCGATCGAACCGGAGAGCGTCCGCCACGACCTGGCCGTGAAGATCCGGGGCGCCGCCTTCGACGACCCGGCCGCCCTGATCCGCGAGGTGGAGCGGCACCGGCAGACGCACCGGGACCGACTGGCGCACTATCTCGCGGGCGAGACACGGGACTTCACCCGGCCCGGGGCGAGCACGACCGGTCCGGAAGCGTCGCTCGACGCGGAACGAGAGCTCCAGCACGTCGTACTGCGCGGCGGCATCGCCTACGAGCGCATGATGATCGACTGGCTGGACGACGTGCTCGCCACGCTGGCCCGGTTCGGTCCCGGCCGCTGATCGCCGCCGCACCCTCCGCCGTCCTCGCGCCCCGGCCCGTCCGGCCGTCAGACCTCCCGATTCCCACCCGTCCACAGCCGAAAGGCGTCATCCCCATGGCAGACCAGCTGCTGTTCAACCCGCGCACCTACGACCCCGCGCACTTCGACCCCGAGACGCGCCGCTTGCTGCGTGCCACCGTCGACTGGTTCGAGGAGCGCGGAAAGGGACGGCTGCTCGAGGACTACCGGACCCGGGCGTGGCTCGGCGACTTCCTCGCCTTCGCGGCGAAGGAGGACCTGTTCGCCACCTTCCTGACGCCGTCGTCCGCCGCCGAGGGGGAACCGGACAAGCGGTGGGACACCGCCCGGATCGCCGCGCTCAACGAGATCCTCGGCTTCTACGGCCTCGACTACTGGTACGCCTGGCAGGTCACGATCCTCGGCCTCGGCCCGGTCTGGCAGAGCGACAACGCCGCCGCCCGCGCCCGCGCCGCCGAACTCCTCACCCAGGGAGAGGTGTTCGCGTTCGGCCTGTCCGAGAAGGCCCACGGCGCCGACATCTACTCCACCGACATGCTGCTCGCGCCCGACGGCAACGGCGGCTTCCGCGCCACCGGCTCCAAGTACTACATAGGCAACGGCAACGCCGCCGGGCTCGTCTCCGTCTTCGGCCGCCGCACCGACGTCGAGGGCCCCGACGGCTACGTGTTCTTCGCCGCCGACAGCCGTCACCCGGCCTACCACCTGGTCAAGAACGTCGTCGACTCCTCGAAGTTCGTCAGCGAGTTCCGCCTGGAGGACTATCCCGTGGCGGCCGAGGACGTCCTGCACACCGGTCGCGCCGCCTTCGACGCCGCCCTCAACACCGTCAACGTCGGCAAGTTCAACCTGTGCACCGCCTCGATCGGCATCTGCGAGCACGCGATGTACGAGGCCGTCACCCACGCCCACAACCGCATCCTCTACGGCCGCCCCGTCACCGGCTTCCCGCACGTGCGGCGGGAGTTGACCGACGCGTACGTCAGGCTCGTCGGCATGAAGTTCTTCAGTGACCGCGCCGTCGACTACTTCCGCGCCGCCGGTCCGGACGACCGCCGCTACCTGCTCTTCAACCCGATGACGAAGATGAAGGTGACCACCGAGGGTGAGAAGGTCATCGACCTGATGTGGGACGTCATCGCGGCCAAGGGCTTCGAGAAGGACAACTACTTCGGCCAGGCGGCCGTGGAGATCCGCGGTCTGCCGAAGCTCGAGGGCACGGTCCACGTCAACCTGGCGCTGATCCTGAAGTTCATGCGCAGCCACCTCCTCGACCCGGTCGAGTACCCCGTGGTGCCCACCCGCCTCGACGCGGCCGACGACGACTTCCTGTTCCGGCAGGGACCGGCCCGCGGCCTCGGCTCGGTGCGCTTCCACGACTGGCGGCCCGCCTTCGACGCGTTCGCGCACCTGCCCAACGTGACCCGCTTGCGCGAACAGGCCGACGCGCTCTGCGCGTTCGTCGGCACGGCCGCGCCCGACGCGGAGCAGAGCCGCGACCTCGACCTCGTCCTCGCGGTCGGTCAGCTCTTCGCCCTCGTCGTGCACGCGCAGCTCGTCCTGGAGCAGGCCGGCCTCACCGGGCTCGACGAGGACGTGCTCGACGAACTCTTCGCCGTCCTCGTGCGCGACTTCTCCGCGCACGCCGTCGAACTGCACGGCAAGGACTCGGCGACCGAACAGCAGCAGGACTGGGCGCTGAGTGCGGTCCGCCGGCCGGTCGTCGACGAGGCACGCACGGCCCGGGTCTGGCAGCGGGTCGAGGCGCTGTCCGGCGCGTACGAGATGGCCCCTTAGCCGCGCGGCAGGCATCACCGGAGGCCGGGGACGCGTACGCCCGCGACGCCGACCCGGCCGACGGGGACCCGGAGCCGTTGTGGACCAACTAGGTTCGAACACAGAGGCGAAAGTCGCTATGATCTTCGCGGCAAGGCTGTAGCGCAGAGGTCGTCGCGCCCAAGCATCAAGCTGGAGGACGTCGGTTCGAATCCGACCAGCCTTGCCGCCCTTGTCGTGGAGGAAAATCGATTGGCGTCGGTTCGTCCTGGGCGGGCGGAGGGCGATGCCGCCCTCGGCGGGCCGGGCACCGGCGATGGACCGGTGGAGTGGTGATGACGCAGCCGACACCCGTACGCTGCCCCGCGATCGAGCACCCGGACATCCCGTTCAGCGACCCCGCCGCTCTGGAGCCGCTGCTCGACCGACTCCGGTCCGCGCAGCCGGTCGAGGCCGACGAGGCCTTTCCGCTCGGCACGGTGCGCGCGGACGGACGTATCGACCTGTGCAAGCAGGGACTCGGAGCGGCCGGCGCCGCCCGGCTGATGCCCGCCGCAGCCGCCTCGCCGCACGCCGCGCACATCCTCCTCGGTACCAACGCCGCCGGGAACGAGGGAGCCCGCACGATCGCCGACGCACTGGTCGACGGCCACGGCCTGCACACGCTCTACCTCGGCTGCAACCGCATCGGCCCCGAGGGCGCCAGCGCGCTCGCCGACGCGCTGACGAGGGACCGCACCGTCCGCGCCCTGTGGCTCAAACGCAATCCGGTGGGCGACGAGGGCGCCCGCGCGCTCGCCGCGATGCTCCGCCGCAACACCACGCTGCGCACCCTCGACCTGGTCAACACCGGTCTGACCACCGGCGGTCTGCGGGCCCTGTTCGACGCCCTCACCAGCCGGCCAGGACCGGTGGAACGCCTTTTCCTCGGTGGCAACGGCCTGACCGCCGACGCGGCCCCGCTGCTTGCGGTGCTGATCCGTGAGGCGGGTGTGCGCGAGCTGTACCTCCCCGCCAACCACCTCGGCGACGAAGGCGCCACGATCCTCGCCGCCGCGGCCGACCCCGCACGGCCGGTGCGCCTCGGCCTGGGCGGCAACGGGATCGGTCCCGCCGGTGCCCGCGCGCTCGCCGACTCCCTCGGCGGGATCGAGGCGCTCGACCTCGGCCGGCCGCCGTCGGAACGCAGCCTCGGCGCTCCCGCCAACACCACCGGCGACGAAGGTGCCCACGCGCTGGCCGCCGCCCTGCCGGGCAGCCCGCTGCGCCGCCTGGAGCTGTGCCACACCGGTCTCACCGGCCGGGGCGCGAAGACACTGCTGGCGGCGGTGCCCGACAACTCGCCCCTGGAGTACGTCGGTCTGGGACCCGGCCTGCCCCGCAGGCTGAAGCGGTCCTTCACCCAGCGCCTGCGTCCCGTCGGCAGGGCGCATCCCGACCTGCGCGCGATAGGGAGTGTCTACCGTTGAGCGCTCGAGGCGAACTCCATGACTTCCCGCCGGACGAGGCGGCGAGCCGGCGCCGGACACGCCGGTACGCGGTGCCCCGCTGGATGATCGAGCGTGCGACCGCATGCCGGCTGGCCGGTGACTGGCGGGGCGCCTGCGCGGCGGCGAACGTCGATGTCACCTTCGACCTGTCCGAGGTCGCCGACCACTGCGGCGACGAGGTCGCCGCGGCCCTGGAGAACGACCTCCGCCACCTCGCCCCCGAACTCCTGCGCTGGCACCTGCCGCGCGTGCTCGGCGGCCGGACCACCCTCGCCACGGGCAGGACGGTCGTCCTCGCCCGCTACCGCCCGAAGACGGTGGCCGAGGGCCGCCGGGCCACGCCGTACCTGCACATCACCACTCCTGCGATGATCGACGGACCACAGCGGATCGCCCTGCGGTTCAGGACGGTCGCGGACGAGCAGGCCGCAGGCGTCTTCGGGCGGAACACCGAGGACTGGCGGTACGCGCGGCACCTGTGGGACGCACGGCACGCCGCCGAGCTGCGTGAGCGGTGCGGCGGCGGCACGGACAGGCCGCCGTTCCTCCACGCCGACGCCACCCCGCGCGGTACCGACGAACTGCCGACGGCCGATCCCGGCGACGGCGACCCGGCGGCACGGGCGGAGTGGGCCACCCTGCTGCACCACAAGGGCGGGACACAGGCCGCCTTCGCCGCCGCCGGCATCGAGCTGGACCTGACACCCCCGCAGAAGTCGGGCTGGTACCAGGCGGACCCGGAGCGGCTCCTCGGCGGGATCGCGGTCGACCACACCCGGCTGGAGCCGGAAGTCCGCCGGCTGGTGGCCGAGGGCGTCGGCGACCGCTTCCTCATCGCCGCGCACTGGCGGACCTACATCCTGCTGGAGCCCAGGGACGCGGGCGGGCTGCTCGTGCGAGCCGTCGACCGGGACGACGTCAAGGGCGAGCCCTTCCTCGCCGAGGCCCTGTGGCGCAGACTCCCCGACCTCGACCTGATGCGCGTCGGAGGCGTCGCGGCGGAGCGACTGCATCCGCTCGTCCGCGAGGCGCTGTTCCCCGCCCTTGCGGTGCCTGAAGCCCCGGCCGGCCCGCCGGTTCCGAAGGCCCCCGCACCCGTGCGGGTCAGATGCCGGGGCGAATGGCACGATGTGGCGTTCCGGCCCGGCGGCCTGCTGCGCATGCCGCACAGCGACGAGGAACAGCAACGCGAGCGCGCCATGCGTGCCTTCGGCGGTGCCGTCGCCGGATGCTTCGCGGTGGAGCAGACGTGGACCTCCGGAGAGGGCCGTCTGCCGAAGGCCCTGCGCACGCAACGCCACGAGCTGTTCCTGCGCGCCCAGCACGGCGACACCCCCGGCGTGCTGGAACTCCTGGACGCCGGTGTCGACCCGCGTGTGCGGGACGCCGGCGGGCGCACCTTGCTGCACGTACTGAACCTCCTCGACCACGAGACGCTGCTGCCGCGGCTGCTGGCGGAGAGGCTGGACCTCGAGGCCCGCGACCGGCGGGAGCGCACGCCGCTGTTCGTGGCGGTCAACGACCTCGGTTCCACGGCGCTGGTGGAGGCGCTCGTCGCCGCCGGGGCGCGGCTCGACGTGATCGACCAGTCCGAGTTGTCGCTCGCCCAGCTCGTCCGTCGGTACAAGCGGCCCGACCTGGCCTTCCTCCGGGAACGCGTACAGCGGGAGCACCCCGGCGTCGGCGCCGAGTGGTGGGACGAATGGATGGACGACCAGGAGCAGTACCACGCGGACGACGACCACGACGACCACGACGACCACGACGACGAGGAAGAGCTGCCCTTTTGAGGACCGACCGTACCGTCCCCACCGCGCCGCCCGGCCCGCTGGCGGCCGCGGACGACCTCAACCGCAGGCTGCGCGACCGACGTACCGAGCCCGCCGCGAACCCGCAGCTGGAGGCGCTCGCCCTCGCCGTGACGGCCAATCAGCCCGTACTGCTGTGGGGCGAGCCGGGCATCGGCAAGTCGGCCGCCCTGGAGCAGCTCGCCGCCGGGCTCGGCCTGCCGCTGGAGACCGTCATCGCCAGCGTGCACGAGCCCTCCGACTTCGCCGGACTGCCCATCGTCGGTGACGACCCGGCCGTGACCGGTGTGCCGATGGCCCCGCCGGACTGGGCGGTGCGTCTCGCCCGGGCCGGACAGGGCCTGCTCTTCTTCGACGAACTGTCCTCCGCGCCGCCGGCCGTGCAGGCGGCGCTGCTCCGGGTGGTGCTCGAACGCCGGGTCGGCAGCCTGGTGCTGCCGGAGGCGGTGCGTATCGTCGCCGCCGCCAACCCGCCCTCCAGCGCGGCGGACGGCTGGCACCTCAGCCCGCCGCTCGCCAACCGGTTCGTCCACCTCGAATGGACCCACGACCCCCGGACAGTCGCCCGCGGCATGGCCGGCACCTGGCCGGAGGTGACCGTGCCCGTGGTCGACGCCGGCAAGGTGCCCGGTGCGGTCGCACGGGCCCGTGGCGCGATCTCCGGCTTCCTCACGGCCCGGCCCGGCCTGGTCCACCACATCCCCGGCGACGCCGAGAGCCGGGGCCGGTCCTGGCCGTCCCCCCGTACCTGGGAGATGGCACTCAGGATGCTAGCCACCGGGTACGCGGCCGGCGCCGGACGCGAGGCGCTGGCCGCCGCGCTCACCGGCGCCGTCGGGGACGGCGCGGGCATCGAGCTGCTGTCCTACCTCGAACACCTCGATCTGCCCGACCCCGACCGCGTTCTCGCCGATCCGGACGCCTTCGCCCTGCCCGAACGCGGTGACCGGCAGCTGGCGTTCCTCATCGCGGTCGTCGCCGCCATCCAGAGCGATCTCACCCGGCCCCGCTGGGAGGCCGGCTGGGCGGTGCTGGCGAAGGCCGTGGACGCGGGAGTACCGGACGTGGCCGCCCGCGCCGCCACCGACCTCGCCGCGATGCGGCACCTCGACTGGCCCGTACCGTCCGGCATCGACGGGTTCCTGGACCTGCTGCAGATGTCCGGGGCGCTGCCCGGCGCCGGCCGGTGAGGCGTGCGGGGATGACGGACGATTCCCGCCGCGCCCTCGACATGACCAAACTGCTCGCGGCCCGTTACCGGGCGGCGAGCGACCGGCCGTATCTGGCGTCGGCGCTGTACGCCCTGACCGTCGTTCCGAGCACGGAGGTCGGGACGATGGGGGTGGACCGGCACTGGCGCTGCTACGTGTCCCCGGCCTTCGTCGACGCGACGCCGGTGCCCGAGCTGGCGGGCGTCTGGGTGCACGAGGCGGCGCACCTGCTGCGCGATCACCACGGCCGGGCGGACCGGCTCCCCGCCGCGGCCCAGCGCGACCGGCACCGCGTCAATGTCGCGCAGGACTGCGAGATCAACGACGACCTCCTCGCGGACGGCCTTCGGCTGCCCGACGGACGCATGGAACCCCGCCTCTTCGGCCTCCCCGAGGGCCAGTTGTTCGAGGTGTACCTCGACCGGCTGCCGCCGCACGTGCGGACGCCGGACTGCGGGTCGGGCGCCCACGGCCGGCCCGCGCCCTGGGAACTCCCCGAATCCGCCGGTCCCGCACGGCTCGGCGAGGTCGAGACGCAGGCCCTGCGGCGGCACACCGCCGAGGCGATGCGCGCCCATCAGCGCGCCCGTGGCAGCCTGCCCGCGGGCTGGCAGCGCTGGGCCGAAGAGGTCCTGGAACCCACGGTGGACTGGCGGCGGGCGCTGTCCGGCGCGGTCCGGGAGGCCGCCGCATGGGCCGGGGGAGCCGTCGACTACACCTACCGCCGCCCCTCCCGCCGCACCCCGGCGCTGCGCGGCGTCGTCCTGCCCAGCCTGCGCCGCCCGCTGCCGCGGGTGGCCGTCGTCATCGACACCTCCGGATCCATGGGTGACGACGAACTGGCCGCCGCCCTCGCGGAGGTGACGGGGGTCCTGCGTGAAGTGGGCATACGGGGCAACCGCGTGACCGTGCTCGCCTGCGACGCCGACGTGCACGCCGTGTCCCGGGTGACGGCCACCGAGCAGATCACCCTCGGCGGCGGTGGCGGCACGGACATGCGCGTCGGGATCGAAGCGGCGCTCGCGACGCCGGACCGCCCGAGCATCGTCGTCGTCCTCACCGACGGACTCACCCCCTGGCCCGACGAGAACCCGCCCTGCCGCATCATCGCGGCGTTGATCGGCTCCGCCGCACCACAGCCGCCGAGCTGGGTGGAGACGGTACGCATTCCCACCTGACCCGTCGACGGCCCAAGGGGCGCGTTGTCCACTCGTGTGACCGTCAGTCAGCGGCCCGCGGGCGAGCCCTCACGAGAACCAGCGGCTCCTTCGCGCGCGTCCTGATCCACGGTGCCATGAGTCACCCACCACCGGGGAGGAACCGTGCAGCAGCGAATGACGGCGCTCGCCGAGCGCATCGCCGAGCGGAGAGGCGGAGACGACGACCCGCGTGCTCTGGTCGGCGAGATGCGACGGTCGGTCCTTCTCGTGCCGATGGCCGACGGAGGCCTCTGGTCGGTGCGTTCGGGCGGGGTGCGCTGGATCTGCGGGTTCACCGACGAGGCCGCACTGGCCCGGTTCGCCCTGCACCACGCGTCCGGTGATCAGCCCATGGACTACGCGGCTCTGCTGGGCGCGCGCATCGTCGACGAGATCGTGCCCACCCTGGGTGAGCCGGGCGGTCTCGCCGTCGACATCGCCACCGAGGACGGGTCGATGTTCTTCCCGCCGGTCGTCGGAATCGTCCCGGACGCCGTCGCCGTGGACGCGGGCCCGGCGGGTGAGACGCGCTCGTGAGCGGTGACGGAAAGGACCTGCAGTTCGACAAGGCGTCCGTCGCCAAGTTCACCCAGGGCGTGGGCAAGACGATCGACCAGCTCGGCGAACTCGGCGGTGCCACCGGTTCAGTGATGGGAAAGGGCTTCTCGGAGCTGGCGATGACCGGGATGGAGACCGGACATCACGGCCTCTCGGACGACTTCGAGGACTTCTGCGAGCGCTGGGAGTGGGGCGTGCGCGCCCTGGTGCGGGACGCCAGCGAGATCGCGAACCGGCTCGGCCTGGCCGCGGGCACCCAGTGGGAGCACGACCAGTACGTCGCGGGCTCGCTCAAGGTGGGCGCCAACGCCCTGTTCGGCGGGAACCCGCACGCCAGTGAGGAGGAGATCGCCAAGCAGGACTGGGGCGACATCTTCACGCCGGACTACCTGAACCCGGACTGGAGCGCCGAGTCGTTCGACAAGGCCGGTCAGGACATCACGCAGACGTGGAAGGACACCGGCCGCACCGTTCTCACCGAGGGCCAGGGCGGCCGGCAGTCGCAGCTGCTCAACCAGGCGCTCGGAGTCTCCGACGACCAGTGGAACCAGGCGCTGGACGAGACCTTCGGGCCGTCGCCGGAGGAGCGTGCGCAGCAGCAACAGCAGGGTGAGACCGGGGGGAACTGACGGTGGGTATCGGCGACTTCATCAGCGACATCACACCCGACTCGGTCGAGGACGCGGTCGAGGACGGCGTCGAATGGGTGGGCAACCGGGTCGAGGACGCGGGGAACTGGACCGCCGACCGGCTGGAGGACGTCGGCTGGGAGTCCGGCGCCGACTGGGTGCGCGAGCAGTCCCGTTCGGTCGCCAACCGGTTGGGCGCGGAGGTCGACGAGATGGACCTCGGGCAGACCGAGGACAAGACCAAACTGATCTACGGCAGCCCTGGCAAGATCAACTCAACGGCCGCGAAGCTCCGCTCCTTCCAGTCGGCCTTCGACGACACCGGCGACGGTCTCAAGGGCCTCGACTCGTCCCGGCTCAAGGGCGAGGCCGCCGACGCGCTGCGCACCGCGGTGGGCACTCAGCCGCCGAAGTGGTACCACGCCGCCGACGCCTGCACGAAGGCGGTCGGCGCCCTCGAGTCGTTCGCCGACACCGTCACCTGGGCGCAGGGACGGGCACAGACGGCGATCGACAAGTGGAAGGAGGGGGTCAAGGCCTCCGAGGACGCCGCCGACGCCCACCACAAGGAGGTCGACGACTACAACAAGGCCGTCGACCGCTACAACGCCCAGCCCGCGGACAGGCGCGACCCGTCCTCGCTTCCGCCGCGCCCCGCCGAGACCTTCGACGACCCCGGCAAGAAGCTGATGAAGGAGGCGCAGGACATCCTCGCCGCGGCCCGCAAGCAGCGGAACTCGGCCGCGGAGACAGCGCGTTCGGCGGTCCGCGCCGCCCGCGACATGGCCCCGGAGAAGCCTTCCTACGCCGAGCAGTTGCGCGACGGCTCCGAGGAACTGCAGATCATGCAGGACCATGTCACCGGCGGCCTCATCAAGGGCACGGCCGGCATCGTGAACTTCGTCCGCTCGGTCGACCCCCTGGATCCGTACAACATCACGCACCCGGCCGAGTACGCGACGTCCCTCAACAGCCTGGCCGCCGGCATGGTGGTGGCCGCCAACGACCCCGTCGGCACCGGCACCCAGATGGTCAAGGACTTCATGAAGGACCCGGCCGAGGGCTTCGGCCGGCTGATCCCCGACATCGTGCTGACCGTGGCCACCGACGGCGGCGGGGCCGCGGTGAAGGGCGCCCGCCTCGCCGAGGACGCGGCCGAGGCCTCCCGGGTGCGCCGTCTGATCGACGACGCAGAGGAGGGCACCCACGGTCGCCCGGACCCGGAGCGCGTCACCGACGGCTCCGACCCGGTGGACCTCGCCACGGGCCGGATGTTCCTGCCCCAGACCGATGTGGAGATCCCCGGCGTCCTGCCACTGGTCCTCACCCGGCGCACCGAGTCCGGCCTGGCGACCGGCCGCTTCCTGGGGCCGTCCTGGTCGTCCACGGTCGACGAGCGGCTGGAGATCGACGCCGTCGGCGTCGTCCATGTCACCGCCGACGGCCTCCTGATCGCCTATCCGCATCCGGTCCCCGGCGATCCCACCCGGCCGCGGTCGGGCAAGACTCGCATCCTGCTCGCCCGTGACGCCGACGGCGACTACGCGCTGACCGACCCCGCCTCCGGCGTGGTCCGCCACTTCTCGGCCCCGGCGGACGCCGAACCCGGGGGTGACGGAACGGCCTGGCTGGCCCAGATCACCGAACGCAACGGCCACACCGTCACCGTCGAGCGGACCGAGGACGGGCTGCCGCTGGCCCTCGTCCACTCGGCGGGCCACCGGGTGCGGCTGACCACCTCCGACGGCCGGGTGACCGCTCTCTCCCTGGCCGGCGCGGGAGAGCGCGGCGCGGATCTGCCGCTGACGGGCTACGGCTACGAGGACGGCGACCTCACCACCGTGACCCGGCCGTCCGGTGCCGTCACCGCTTTCCGGTACGACGAACGCCACCGGGTCATCGCCTGGATCGACTCCAACGGCCGCCGCTACGACTACGTCTACGACGACCGCGACCGGGTCGTCGCCGAGGGCGGCGAGGCCGGGCACGTCCAGATCACCCTGGCGTACACCGAACCGGATGCCGAGACCGGCCACCGGACGACGACCCTGACCACCGCCGACGGCCGGGCCACCCGGCATCTCATCGGCCGGGGCTGCCGGGTCCTGGCCACCACGGACGCGCTCGGGCACACCACCCGGTTCCGCCACGACCCGAGCGGCAACCTGCTGTCCCGTACCGACCCGCTCGGCGCCACCACCGGCTTCACGTACGACGAGGCGGACCGGCTGGTCGCGGCCGTCCGTCCGGACGGCTCCGAAATTCGCGTCGAACGCGGCCCGTTCGGGCTTCCGGTGGAGGTCGTGGGGCCGGACGGCGCCCGCACGACGTACGCGTACGACGAGCGCGGCAACCGAACGGCGGTCACCGATCCGGCCGGACACACCACCCGCACCTCCTACGACGACGCCGGCCGGCTCACCTCGGTCACCGACGCCCTCGGAAACACGACCGTCGTGGTGTGCGACGCGGCGGGGCTGACCGTGGCGGTGACCGACCCGTCCGGGGCCACCTCCCGCACCGAGCGGGACGCACTCGGCCGCCTCGCCCGCCGCACCGGCCCGGGCGGCGACACCGAGTCGTGGACCTACGACGGCGAGGGCAACTGCCTGACCCACACCGACGCCTCGGGCGGTGTCTCGAGCTACGAGTACACGCACTTCGACCTCCCGCTCGCCAGTACCCGGCCCGACGGCAGCCGCCACGAGTTCGAGCACGACAACGACCTGCGCCTCACCCGTGTCACCAACTCCCTCGGCATGAATTGGTCCTACGAGTACGACGCGGTCGGCAACATCGTGTCCGAGACCGACTTCGACGGGCGCACCCTGACCTACCGGGTGGACGCGGCGGGCCGGCTCACCGAGCGGATCGACGCCCTCGGCGGGACCATCTCGTTCGACCGCGATCCGCTCGGCCAGGTGCTCCGCAAGAACGTCGACGGCCGGGTGACCAGCTACGCGTACGACCGGGCCGGACGTCTGGTCGAGGCGGTCGCGCCCGACAGCGACCTCCGCTACCAGTACGACCGCTGCGGACAGGTCAAGACGGAGCTGGTGGACGGCAGGCCGCTCGTCTACTCCTACGACGACCTGGGGCGGCGGATCCGCCGGACCACGCCCACCGGCCATGTCACGTCCTACGCCTACGGCTCCGACGGGCTGCCCGCGCGGCTGACCACGGGTGGCCGGCGGGTCGACTTCATCCACGACGCCGCCGGCCGCGAGCTGACCCGCGCCTTCGGGGACGCGATCACCATGACGTCGGCCTGGGACGCGGCCGGACGGCTCTCCGCGCAGCACATCACCGCCGGAGCACGTGCCGTCAACAGTCGCGCCTACTCCTACCGCGCCGACGGGCACCTGCTCTCCGTCGCGGACCGGCTGTCGGGCACCCGCACCTTCGACCTGGACCCGATGGGCCGGGTCACCGCCGTCCACGCCCCGGGCTGGACCGAGCGATACGCGTACGACGACGCGGGCAACCAGGCCTCGGCGTCCTGGCCGGACCGGCACCCGGGCGGCGAGGCGACCGGGGAGCGCGCCTACGACGGCACCGGCATCACCCGTGCCGGAGGTGTCCGCTTCGAGCACGACGCGCTGGGCCGGGTCACCTTGCGGCAGAAGACGCGCCTGTCCCGCAGGCCCGACTCCTGGCGCTACGAGTGGGACACGGAGAACCGTCTCACCGCCGTCACCACCCCCGACGGGACCCGGTGGCGGTACCGCTACGACCCGCTCGGCCGCCGCACCGCGAAGCAGCGGCTCACGGCGGACGGCGAGAGCGTGGCCGAGGAGGTCCGGTTCACCTGGGACGGCCTCACCCTGTGCGAGCAGACCAGCCACCGGCCGGACGAACCGCACACGGTCGCCCTCACCTGGGACCACCGGGACGTCGTGCCGCTGGCCCAGACCGAGCGCATCCTGACGGCCGACAGCCGGCAGAAGGAGATCGACCGGCGCTTCTTCGCCATCGCCACGGACCTCGTCGGCACACCGACCGAACTCGTCGACGAGACGGGCGACATCGCCTGGCGCACCCGGAGCACGCTCTGGGGCACCACCGCCTGGGCCCAGGACAGCAGCGCGTACACCCCGCTCCGTTTCCCCGGCCAGTACTACGACCCCGAGACGGGCCTGCACTACAACTGCTTCCGCCACTACGACCCCGAGACCGGCCGCTACACCTCCCCGGACCCCCTCGGCCTCGCTCCCGGACCGAATCCCGTCGGCTATGTGGACAACCCGTACACGGGGTGCGACCCGCTGGGGCTGATGCCCAAGTACACGAAGGAGGAGAAGGCACAGCAGGCCAGGGAAAAGGCCGTCCAGACCGCGGACGAGGTCGTCGACAGAGCCCAGGGCGGCCGGATGAAGAAAGCCGGCAACTACCACGCGGATTCCATGCACGGCTTCAGCGACGAACGGGTCCTGGACATCCTCAAGAGCCCGGACGCGGTGTACCACTCGACGGCGGGCAGCGGAAGGCTGATCTTCCGACAGGGGGAGGACATCGTGGTGGCGGAGGGCGGCGGCGCAGGGGCAGGCAACGTCATCACGGCATACGGCCCGTCCGGAATCAGGGGCGACTCCGGCGTGCGGGCGCTCGGCGGCTTGCCGACCGATCCCGGTGGGCCGATTACCCACGCAGACGTGGTGGAGGGCAGGATTCCCGCCAAGAACGGCTACATGGCTCCCGCAGCGCAGATCCGATGAAACGGCATCAACCATGAAACTCACCCTTGACGGCGACTGGACTGCGACGGTGACGGGCGATCCGCTGCGGAGCACCCCGCGCTTCGACTTCCCGGGCCAATGTGTGCGCATCGCGGAGTACGCGGACGTGGAGGGATGGCAGCGGTTCCTCGCGGAGACCTTCGGCAGCCAGGAGTGGCTGTGGGACGCTCCGGACGAGCTCCGGTTCGACCCGGCCGCCCGGGAACTGGCCGGCGCCGCGTTCCGACTGCCCTATGAGGCCGCCGATGAAGAGGACTCCGCCCGCGTTCCCGCCACGCCCGCCGTCCGGCCGGGCGGCCTTCGCGCGGACGAGGCCCGGGACTTCCGCCTGGAGGTGACCTCTGAGCTCTGCCGTGCCCCCGGGGACACCGTGCTGACCTGCCTGCGCGACCTGGACGTCCTCGACGAGCCGCTGGAGGCCAGGATCGGCATCGCTCCCGACGTGGCGCTCCTCGTCCAGCACGGCACCGTCGTCGGCTGGAGCCTCACCGACCCCGCGCGGTACCTGACCACCGCCTTCGCCGCCCCCGACCCGGCTCCCCCCGCCCCTGCCACCCGGCGCATGCTCACCGCGTGCCTGGACCTGATCACCACGCCACTGCTCGACGAGGTGAGACGCCGAGACCCGGTCGCCCTGGACCGACTTCGGACACTGGACCAGGCCTTGCGGACCCAGCGCGAGGACCGCCACCGGGCCGACGCCCTGCTCGCACTCATCGCCGACCTGGTCGAGGACTACGGGAACCGGTGAACGGCCGGCCGAGAAGTCTCTGACGTTCGACGGCGGCCGGCGCGCGACGGTGACGGACGACCCGCTGTCCCTCACACCCCGCCTTTCAGGCACATCGTTGGACCTCGTGGGCTACGCGGACGTGTCGGGGCGGGAGCGATTCCTCGCCGAGACCTTCGGCAGCCGGGAATTCCTGTGGGACGCGCCGGACGTCTTCCGCTTCGACCCCGCGGACCGGCGGCTGGTCGGGGCCGAGCTCCACATGCCGGAGGAGGCCGCCTCCGACCAGGACTGCGCCCGTCTCCTTCCCACACCGGCGGCTCGCCCTGGTGGGCTCCGCGCGGAAGAGGTTCGCGACTTCCGGCACGAGAGGTGCACGGTCGTGTGCCGGGCCCCTGAGGACGCAGTCCTCACCTGCCTGCGCGACCTCGACGTCCTCGACGAGCCGCTCGACGCCCGCGTCGGCATCGCGCCCGACGTGGCCCTCCTGGTTCAGCAGGGCACCGTGGTCGGCTGGAGCCTGACCGACCCGGTCCGCTACGTGACCACGGGCTTCGCGGCCCCTGACCCGGCCCCGCCGTCCCGGCCACCCGCCGTCTGTTCACGGCGTGCCCGGACCTGATCACCACACAGGTGGTCGAGGACGTGGCGGACGGCGAACCGGCCGCCGTGGCGCGCCTGAGGGCGGCGGACGCGGGGGTGGGGGGGGAAAACGAGGAGCGGGACCGAAGGGAGGAGAGGCCCGATTTCGCCCGCACACACGTGGAGGAAGACAGGGAAAGGTGACCCCTTGGCAGGC
>NZ_JBWKFL010000005.1:174625-188069 GCF_056434305.1 Streptomyces sp. NPDC044061
AAAAAACAGGTGGCGGGGGTTAAGATTTGTGCTCTTCCGGTCTGAACCGGCCGTCGGGGCGCGCGGGGGGGGGGCGGACGCGGCGCCCCCCCCCCACCACCAGGACCGGCACCGAGTGGAGGCGCTGCTCGATCTCATCCGCACGTATATGGAGGACTACGGGGACCGGTGACCGTTGGCACGGCCGCCGAGTCGAGGTGGTCGCCGACCAACCCGCTTGCCGGGTAGGGGAGTTGACGGGCCCTTCGGTGACTGCTTCACTGCAGCAGTGGCTGATCCACTGAACCACTGGGATCTGCCTCAACTGCTGTCATGGACCTGACAATCACTAAAAGGCGCGGCCCCCCAACCAACCCCGAAGGAGCATGGTGAGCAGAGCATTGAAGCGTCGCGGCGCCCTGATCGGCGTCGGCATGATGCTGTGCGTCCTCGCGGGCACTGCCCAGCCGGCGATCGCCTCGACGGCGGCGTCCGCGAGCGGCCGGGCCACCGCACCCCGGCCTTCCCCGGTTCACGAGGCCGAGCAGGGGATCGCGCGATCACTGGCCTCCTCACTCCGCAGTCCACAGTGGAGGGAGCAGGTGCGCGCGGCCGCGCTCGGCGCGCGCGAGGTCGATCTGCAGGAACTGGCCGCCAGGGCCGGCGATCCGGTGGGGAGACACCTCGACACGTCGGTCGCCGCGGCGAACCGACGCATCGTGGGTCTGAAAGGGCTGCCCGCCTCCACCGGATCGTTGCTGCGCATACGTCTGGGTGCGCCCGCGATGCGCCCGCGTCCGGGTGCCGACGTCACCCCGTGGGTCGCCGTCGCGGCAGCCGACGACCACGCCAAGGCCCTCACGGCGTACGACAGTCGGGGCCGTGCTCATGCCGTGGACACCTCCCGGGTGCCCGAGCGTCCCCTCTACATCCTGGACGTCGACGTCTCCAAGGCCCATCGGGCCGGACTGGCCGTGCTGCACGAGGCACTCGCCGCCAAGGGCCTCGACTCGTCCGGGGCCAAGTCGGCGAACACCCCCGACGCGGGGGGCTGGTGGGCCACCAAGGTCACGGCCGTCGAGGTGAAGGACGACGAGGAGCCGTGGTTCAAGGGCGCAGCCGAGATGTTCTCCCTGGTGACCGGTTTCGGGCCGGACGGAAAGGCGCGAGTCGACTCGGTCGACATGCCGTACCTGGGCTACGACAACACCGTCTACTACCCGAACCAGATCCTGGTCAACTGGTCGAACTACAAGTACAACCTCGCCGACGTCGTCATGATGGAGGACGACGACGGCACCAACTACAAGGCACTGGCCCAGGCGCTCACCACCGCCCTGCTCACCGTCACCGACCAGGGGACCTACATCCCCCTGGTGAACGCGGTCCTGAGCGCGATGCCCGACTCCTGGTTCACCGACGACCCCGACTACGTGGAGTCCTGGTACACCCTCTCCAGGAACTCCACGGGCCGGCTCAACGGTGCTTCGGGCAACGGCTGGATGACTGTCGAACCGTACTTCGTCGAACAGTTCTGACGTCGTACGCGCGGGGTGTCCCGCCCGTTCGCGGGCCGGGCGCGCTCAGTCCCGCAGCGACGACAGTGCCGCCGCGACCCGTTCGGACGCCTCCGGCGGGGTCGAGGCGTGCGGGGAGAGCCTGAGCGAGTCGGTGCGCACCGTCGGGGTGACACCCTCGGCGTGCAGAGACTTGGCGACGAGGGACGGGTCGTGGTCCGGCATCGTGAAGGACAGGATGCCCGCGCGCCGCGCCGGGTCGGCGGGGGAGAGGACGCGGCCGCCGTACCTCTCGACGACCTCGGTGAGTTCGGTGACCCGTGCGGCGATCGAGGCCTCGATCGCCGCGACGGTGTGCCGCTCGACGAGGTCCAGCGCGGCCGCGAACGCGGCGGCCGTCACCGGGCTGAGGTTGGTGATCGACCACCGGCGCGCGTCCGGGGCGGGCGGGTGCTCCGTTCCGTCGAAGAGGCCGACGTCCTCGACGCCAGTCCAGCCGGTGAGGACCGGTTCGAGGGTTTCCAGCGCACGGTCGGACAGCGTCGCGAAGCCGGTGGCCCATCCCGCGCGCAGCCACTTCTGACCGCCGGCGACCACCACGTCGGCCGCGTCCCAGGGCATGCGGGCCACGCCGAACGCCTGGATGGCGTCCACGATCAGCAGCCGGTCCGGTCCGATCGCCTCGCGCAGTGCCGCCAGGTCGGCACGGAAGCCGGTACGGAAGTCCACGGCGCTGACCGACACGGCGACCACGTCGTCGGTGAGCGCGGCGCGGACCAGGTCGGGGGTGATCCCGTCGCCCGGAGCCGGGTCGAGCCAGCGCGGCCTGACCCGGCCCAGGTCCGCGGTGCGGCGCCACGGGTAGTGGTTCGCGGGGAAGTCGGTGCGCGGCGTGAGGACCACACCCTCCCGGATGCCGAGGGCGGCGTGGAACAGGCCGGTCGACGCGTTGGGCAGCAGCACGGTGTGCTGGGCGTCGGTGCCCGCGAGGCGGGCGGCCGTGTCCCGGGCGACCCCTTCCGCGCCCATCAGGCCGTCCACGGTGGTGTGGTCGGCGCGGGCGGACTCCTCCAGGGCTCGCGCGGTGGCGGCCACGGCGTCCCGCGACGGCGGACCGAACCGTGCGAAGTCGAGGTACCCGGCGGGCGTGTCGAAGTGGGCGGCGTACGGCGTGAGCACGGGGCTCGTCCTTTCGGGACGGTGCGGGTCGGGCGGTGTGGCGGTGGTGCGCCGGGTGAGGAGTGCCGCGCGTTCGCCGGACCGGCTGGCCTCCGTCGCTCACCGCTGCGTACGCGTCCTCGCCCGCTCGCACGGTACGCGTCCCGCGCCGGGCGGACCGTCCCGGGGTGCCGGCCGGGCCGGCATGACGCCCGTCGGTCGCCGGCCGTCGGGTGCCCGGTGCCGGCGCGGACAGCACGACGGGGCACCCCTCCTCGGGGCGCCCCGCCGTCCGGCCGGCCGATGGCGGCGCTCAGTGCCCGGCCGACTCCTCGGGGCGCGCGTGGCGCGGCAGGAGGAACGCGAGCAGGAAGGTCAGGGCGAGCAGGCCGTCGACGATCCACAGCACCGTCTGCATGACGGAGCCGAAGCCGCTCCGGAAGGCCGAGGACGCGGTGGCCTCCAGCGCGGCGGGTATCCGGGTGCCGGCCTCGGACGAGGTCATGGCGGACCGGGTGTCCTTCTCCAGGCGCGCGCAGGACGCCGGGGTCGCGGCGGGATCCTTGGCGACGGCGCGGTCCGAGGCGCACGTACGCAGGTCCGTCACGACGCGCTGCTGAGCGGCGGGCGCGACGTGTGCGGCGGCCAACTGTCGCCGCAGGCCGTCCGAGTGGTGGTCGACGGCGGTGGCGATCCCGCCGCCCAGCAGACCGAAGAACACGGTGCCGAGGACGGCCACGCCGAAGGCGCCGCCGAGCTGCTGTACCGCGGTCATGGTGCCGGACGCCGATCCCGTCTCGTGCTGCTCGACGCTGGCGAGCACGATGTCGAAGAACGGTGCCATGAGCAGGCCCATCCCGATGCCGGTGACGAGCAGCGACGGCACGAGCTGCCAGGGGCCGACGCCGCCGCCCACCATGTCGAGGGTGAGCCACACGCCGAACACGCCGAGCGCCATGACCAGTGCGCCCGCCTGCAGTACGGTCCGGCCGAACCGCGCGACACCCTGGGCGATCCCGAAGCCGACGATCATGCCGCCCGACCAGGGCACCATCACCAGTCCCGCCTTGAGCGGCGAGTAGCCGAGGCCGATCTGGGTGTAGAGGTTGAAGACCAGCATGAAGCCCTGCATCGTCGAGAAGAAGACCAGCCCGAGGGTCATGCCGCCGCTGAAGCCGCGCTTGCGGAAGAGGCTGGGCACGACCAGCGGGTCCCGGCCGGCCTTGCTGCGGCGCGACTCGTACCTGCCGAAGCCGACGAAGACGACCAGCGACGCGGCCATCATCGCGAACGTCCACGCGGGCCAGTCGTACTCACGGCCCTGGACCAGCGGGAAGATGATGAGCAGCGCGGCCAGCGAGACGAGGAGCATGCCGGGGATGTCGAGGCGCGGCTTGCTCTCGGACCGGGTCCTCGGCAGATAGCGCAGGGCACCGAGGAAGGCCGCGGCACCCAGCGGCAGGTTGATCAGGAAGATCATCCGCCATCCGGTGCCGAAGTAGTCGGCGTCCACGAGCCAGCCCGCCAGGATCGGCCCGCACACCGCGGACAGCCCCATGACCGGGCCGAACATGCCGAAAGCCTTCTGCGACTCCTTCGGCGGGAACATCTCCTTGATCATGCCGAGGCCCTGAGGCAGCATCACCGCGCCGAACAGTCCCTGTACGACGCGTGCGGCGATCAGCATCTCCGGGGACGCGGACAGCGCGCACAGCAGCGAGCCCACGGTGAACCCGGCGGCGCCGACCAGGAACATCCGGCGGCGCCCGTGGATGTCCCCGAGCCGTCCTCCGGTGACGAGCCCGACGGCCATCGAGAGGGTGTACGCGGCGGCGAGCCACTGCAGGGTGGAGGCACCGCCGCCGAGGTCGGCCCGCATGGAGGGGCCGGCGATGTTCGTGACGACGGCGTCGAGGAGATCCATCACCTCGGCCGCGAGGATCACGAAGAGCGCAGCCCAGCGCCACCGGTAGGGCGCTGGCGAATCGGTGGACGTCTCGGCGGACGCGACACCGGTGGTGGACATCGGAACTCCTCGCGAGAGGACCGCGCCGACGACCTGCGGGCGCGGTGGGATGGATGGACTCGGAGAACGCTGTTCACCTTAGCAGAACACTGCTCACCGAGAGAACGGCGTTCATTAAGATATAGCGCAATCGCGATGGCGAGACAAGATATATCGCGTTTGCCGACGTGGTTGCCTGCGCGCCTGCTCGTGAACGCCGCTCGGCGAAGGAGAACACTGTTCTCCCGACGCCTAGACTGTCCTCATGACCGACGCGGCCGCTGGCACCCCCGCATCCCCTCCGCCGTCCCCCTGGGAGCGCGAACGCCCCGCTCGCGCCCGCGTCGCCCCCGCGCGCACGCCCCTGTCGCGGGCGCGGGTCGTCGAGGCCGCCTTCACCGTGCTGGACCGTCAAGGGCTCGACGGGCTGTCGATGCGGCAGGTGGCGGCCGAACTCGGGGTCGCGGTCTCCGCCCTCTACGCCCACGTCAGCTCCAAGGACGACCTCCTGGAGCTGATGTACACCCGGCTCCTGGACGGTTTCGAGATGCCCGAACCCGATCCGGAGCGGTGGCGGGAGCAGGTGCGGGACTACGCCCGGTCCGGACGGCAACGCCTGCTGTCCCACCGGGACATGGCCAGGATCTCCATGGCCCACGTCCCCTTCACGGCCGAACTGCTGCCGCACGTCGAGTCGTTGCTCGCCGTCTTCCGCACCGCCGGGCTGCCCGACCGCATCGCGGCGGAAGCCGGTGACCTCATCTCCACCTACATCGACGGGTTCGTCCTCGAAGAGGGCATGTGGCAGGACCGGGCCGCCCAGCACGGCGGTGGCAGTTCCTCGCTGGCCCGTCCCGACTGGCGCGAGATGGCCGACGAGATGCAGAACTACTTCGCGTCGCTGCCCGCGGAGGACTTCCCCCATCTGCGCGCCCTGGCCGGGCTGATGGTGACGGGCTCCTCCGACGAGCGGTTCGACATCGGCCTGGAGATCATCCTGCGCGGCCTGGCGAGCTACTTGCCGGACCCGGCGGCAGCCGCGCCCGCGGACGCCGACCGGGCTCCGGACGCCGACCGGGCCCCGGACACCACCTGATCCGCGACGGCCGACCGCCCGGCTCCGCCGAGCGCGACGACAGGCCTCACTGCCGTCGGAGCACGATGTCGAACCGCACGCGACTCCAGCTCCGACCCGAGAGGTCGCGCCCGTCGGGAGTGGGGTCGCCCGCGGGCTGCCGCTCGAATCGCCGGACGAGGGATGCCTTGACGCCGAACACGGCGTCGGAGTCGAGCAGCTCGTCGCCCTCGGCGAAGACGTGGGTGACGAGGGTGCGCAGGCCGGGGGCGGTGACCATGAAGTGCAGGTGGGCGGCGCGCAGGGGCGAGCGTCCGGTCCTGTCGAGCAGTGCCCCCACGGGCCCGTCGTGCGGGATCGGGTACGGGGTGGGTGTCAGACCCCAGAACGCGTAGCCGCCCTTGTCGTCGGCGTACAGGTGGGCCCGGCCGGCCAGGTGTCCGTCGCCGTACTGCACGTCGTAGAGGCCGTCCTCGTCGGCCTCCCAGACTTCGAGGCGCGCGCCGGGGACCGGGTCGCCGTCGGTGTCCGTGACGGTGCCTTCGACCCAGCAGGGTTCTCCCGGCGCGCCCGCGGCCAGGTCGCCGCAGAGAGGGATCCGCGGGGATCCTTCCACGAAGAACGGGCCGATGACCGTTGCCTCGGTCGCGCCCGCGCCCGCCTCGTGACGGACGTCGATGGTCTGCGTGGAGGCGCCGAGGACGTCGGACAGCAGCACGAACTCCTGGCGGCGGTCGGTGGTGATGTGACCGGCCGCGGTGAGGAAGTCGATCGCCCGCTGCCATTCGGCCTCGGTCAGCCGGACCTCGCGGATGAACCCGTGCAGGTGCCGGACCATCGCTCGCATCAGCTCCTTGAGCCGGGGGTCCGGCGTGTCCTCGAACGAGGCGAGCACCGTGCGGAGCAGCTCGTCCTCCACCTGACGCTGCCGGTCCGGAACGGCTGGAGGGATGACGGTCATGCTGAGGCTCCTCCCGAGGGTGGCACGGTTCCAGGAGTGTCTTCCCGCCGACGGACGGCGGACGCCACCCGGCGAGCCGGGCCGGAGCGGATACGGTGGCGACTGGGGCGCGTCCGACGCCGCGCCGCGTCCCGCGCGGCATCACGGCGGAACCAGCCTGACCCCGGGGCGCCGGGTCCGTACCGACAGTGAGCGGATGGGGCCCAGGTGTGCCGGCGGACTCGTTCCCGGCGACCTCGGTCGGCGATGGTCGAGCGCTCACGGGATCACCATCAGCCGGGGCGCACCGCCGACCGTGTGTCAGCGATGCCGTACGGCACCGACCACCGGCGGCGGGAAGGGGTAGGCGTGAAGTGACGACCTGCCCAGCGATGCGAGGAAGCCATGAATCTCGACCCGGTCATCCGGCGAGCGGCGATCGACTGCGGACGCGGCGCCTGCCCGGCGCGTCCCCCTGGCCGCCGAAGGTCCCGTGCCGCATCGTGGATGGGGGCTGCTGACCTGCAGGAAGGCCGTTTCACCTGACCTGCGCGGTGAGGCGGGTACGCCCGCGAGGTCGGCAGGTGGAAGGAGCGAGAGGGATGAGGCGAACGGAGCGGCGCCCGGAGCAGGCGGTTCGTCCGGAAAGCGGCGCGGCGGACCCGAGTGGTCTGATGGATCTGCTGGGCGTCGCCGCGGTGCTGCTGGAGGCCGACGGCCGGATCGACATGTGGAGCCCGCAGGCCGAGGAGCTGTTCGGGTATGCCCGCAGCGAGGCGGTCGGGCAGTACGCGGCGGCGCTGCTCCTGCACCCCGAACACCAGGATGCCGCGATCACACTGTTCGCCGAGGTGATGGAGACCGGCCGGGGCTGGGCCGGGGCGTTCCCCGTCCGGCACAAGGACGGCAGCACCCGGATGGTCGAGTTCCGCAACATGCGGTTGACGGACAACCTCGGCGACCACTACGCACTCGGGCTGGCCACCGACCGCGTCACCCTGCGGCAGGTGGAGCGCAAGGTGGCCCTGTCCAGCCGGCTGGTCGCCCAGGCGCCGATCGGGCTGGCCGTGCTGGACACCGACCTGCGGTACCTGGCGATCAACCCGGCTCTGGCCTCGATGCACGGCCTCCCCGAGGCCGAGCACGTCGGCCGGAGCTTCCGCGAGATCCTGCCCGGCGCGCCGTTCCTGGGCGCGGAGGTCGTGATGCGGCAGGTCCTGGCGACCGGTGCCCCGGTGGTGGACCAGCAGGTGGTGGGCCGTACCGCCGCCGACCCCGGGGAGGACCACGCCTGGGCCGCGTCGTTCTACCGGCTGGAGGACTCCAACGGCCGAGTACTGGGCATCGCCAACGTGGTGGTCGACGTCACCGATCGGTACCGGGCGGCGAAGAAGGCCGACCAGGCCCAGCAGCGCCTGCGCCTGATCGCCAACGGCTCGGCCCGGATCGGCACCACCCTGGAGGTGGAGCGGACCGCGCGGGAACTGGCCGACGTCGTCGTGCCCGACCTGGCCGACATGGTCGCGGTGGACCTCCTGGACTCCGTCCTGCAGGAGGGCCGCACCGACGTCGGCGAGGGCCCGGCGCTCTTCCGCGCGCTGGCGGTGAAGACCGCCTACCCCACCGACGCCGCGCAGGCGATGGTTCCGCCCGGCCACCTCACCACCTACCACGCCGACCATCCGGCGGCCTCCTGCATCCGCACCCGCCGCCCCCAGCTGATCACCCATGTGGAGGGCGGCGACCTCACCCGTATCGCCGCCGATCCCCAGGCCGCCCGCCTGCTCGCCCGGGCCGGAGTGCACACCGACATGGCGGTCCCGCTCATCGCGCGGGGGGAGGTCATCGGAGTGATGGACCTGGCCCGCGCCCGCAACCCCCTGCCGTTCGACGAGGACGATCTCACCCTCGCCTGCGAACTCGCCTCGTCCGC
Source organism: Streptomyces sp. NPDC044061 (assembly GCF_056434305.1). Classification (NCBI taxonomy): domain Bacteria; kingdom Bacillati; phylum Actinomycetota; class Actinomycetes; order Kitasatosporales; family Streptomycetaceae; genus Streptomyces; species Streptomyces sp. NPDC044061. The sequence continues at coordinate 183,233 of NZ_JBWKFL010000005.1, forward strand.
CGCGCTGAGCATGGACAACGCCGTCCTGCACCAGCACATCCGCAGCGCCGCCGAGACCCTCCAGCGCAGCCTGCTCCCGCAACTCCCGCCCCTCCACCCCGGCCTGGAGGTCGCCGCCCGGTACCGGCCCGCGCAGGCCTTCAGCGAGGTCGGCGGCGACTGGTACGACGTCATCCCGCTCGACCGCGACCGCACCGCCCTCGCGGTGGGCGATGTCATGGGCAGCGGCATCCCGGCCGCCACCGCCATGGGCCGCCTGCGCACCGCCACCTCGACGCTCGCCGACCTGGACCTCGACCCGGCCCGGATCCTCACCCACCTCGACAAGATCACCCACGGTCTGGATCCCTACATCGCGACCTGCGTCTACGCGGTCTACGACCCGCACCACTGCCGCCTGGAGCTGGCCTCCGCCGGTCATCTGCCCCCGGTGCTGGTGCGGGCCGGCAAGGGACCCGAACTCCTCGACCTGCCCACCGGTACTCCGCTGGGCGTCGGCGGGGTGCCCTTCGAGACCACCGTCCTCGACCTGGAGCCGGGCGACCACCTCGTCCTCTACACCGACGGGCTGGTGGAGACCCGTCTCGATCCCATCGACGAACGGCTGGCGGACCTCGTGCGTCTGCTGTCACCGCCGTACCGGTCCGCGGAGGACACCTGTGACCGGCTCCTGCGGCAGCTCCGGGATCCGGCCGGCCATGACGACGTCGCCCTTCTCATCGCCCGCGCGCAGCCACTGACGACCGCCCGCGAAGCCGGGCCGTGAGGCCCGGCCCGGATGTGATCGCCACCGTCACAGCCGTCAGAGCCGTCAGAACTATCAGAGCCGTCAGAGCGTGAGGCCCGCGCCGGGCGGGAGAACCGGGGTCCACCGTGTCGTCGGGGACGTCGGGGACGTCGGCCCGGGCGCGGCCACGGCCCGCATGGACCAGGGGAGTTCGAACGGCGGGCGCCCCGCCGTCCTGGCCCGGCCGAACACCAGGTTCGAGCGGTGCGGCAACGCCCCTGTTCGACGCGCTTGTCGAGGCCGGAGCCCGCTTCCTCCCGGTCGGCGCCGGTCGGCTGTCGCACGGTTCCGGCCTGCCCGCGGTCGAGGGGGAGGCGGTCGCGGCGACACCGCTCCGCCCGGGGCGAGGTCGCGCACGTCACGGCGATTGATGGCGCGGGGTGCGTGAACATAGCATCCGGCTCATCCGCCGTGCCGCGACGACAGGAGTGGCCCCGTGCCCGCAACGCTCAGTCCGGAGGAGTCCGCCGCCCTGGAGGCGATCGACGAGGCCGCCATCGCCCGGACGCTCCTGGAGTTGCTCGCCGTCCCGAGCGTGACCGGGAGCAGCGCCGAGTCCGACATCCAGCACCATGTCGCGCGACGGCTGGACCGTCTCGGACTCGACGTCGACCTGTGGCAGGCGGATCTGCCCGCGCTGCGCGCCCATCCCGAGTTCCCGGGAACCGAGGCACCCCGCGACGAGGCTTGGGGTCTGGTGGCGACCACTCCGGGCGGCGGCGACGGCCCCACCATGATTCTGCAGGGCCACGTCGACGTCGTTCCCCCCGGCGATCCGCGGCAGTGGAACGGTGACCCCTTCACTCCACGAGTGGAGGGAGACGTCGTCCGCGGCCGCGGCGCCTGCGACATGAAGGCCGGACTGGCCGCCAACCTCGCCGCGCTGACGGCGATCCGGGCGAGCGGCGCCAGACTGCGAGGACGGGTGGCCGCGCACTTCGTGGTCGGTGAGGAGGACGGCGGCCTCGGAGCCTTCGCGACCCTCCGGCGCGGGCACACCGGTGACGCGTGTGTCATCACCGAGCCGACCGGCGGCACCCTCGTGACGGCCAACGCCGGTGCCCTGACCTTCCGCATCGAGGTACCGGGACGGGCCACCCACGCCAGCACACGTGACGCGGGAGTCAGCGCCATCGACGCCTACCTGCCCGTCCACCGGGCGCTGGCCCGGCTGGAGGCCCGGCGCAACGCGGACGCCGACCCGCTGCTGGCGGAGTACGCCGTCCCCTACGCCCTGTCCGTCGGCACGCTCCGCTCGGGCGACTGGGCGAGCAGCGTGCCCGACAGCCTCGTCGCCGAGGGCCGGCTGGGTGTCCGCCTCGGCGAGGAACCGGCCGAGGCGGTCGCCGACTTCGAGGCCTGTGTGGCCGAGGCCTGTGCCGGCGATCCCTGGCTGCGCGACCACCCGGCACGCGTCACCTGGCCCGGCGGCCGTTTCGCGAGCGGTCGCCTGCCCGCGGGCCACCCGCTCGCCGCGCTGGTCCGGGACGCCCACGGCGACGTGTCCGGCGGACCACGGCCTCGTGAGCGGGGAGCACCGTACGGCAGCGACCTCAGGCTGTACGCGGCGGCCGGGATACCCACGCTGCAGTTCGGCCCCGGGGACGTGCGGCTGGCCCACGGCCCCCGCGAGCAGGTGTCCGTCCCGGAGATCGTCGCCGTGGCCCGTACCCTCGTCCTCGCCGTGCTGCGCACGGTCGGCACCAGGTAGCGCGGCCCGCACGCTCGCCGACCTCAACCACCTGGCGGTGGAACCGGCTTGGTCCAGTCGGGGTCGGCCCAGCGCGCCGGCTCCCGCCGATCGGGCAGCTCCGGGCGGTATCCGGGATCCCGCTCCCGTCGCAGCCTGACACTGGCGTGCAGTACGGCGTCGACGGGCAGGGGACGGGAGCGCCGGCCCGCGAGGTTCCACAGCGGGCCGTTGTGGTGGACCGGAGCGCCGGCGAAGTCCTCGGTGACCGCGCAGGCCGTGCCGTAGGCCCGGGGCCGGAACACCAGGTCCCGGGTGACGCCGTCGGTGATCCACTTCAGCGGGATCGTGGAGAGCAGCGGTTCGTCCTCGGCATGCGCGAAGGTGCCGCCGACATCGGAGTGCACTCCCGCGAACCACACCTCCTCCGCGGTGCCCTGACGCGGCGCCGGGCGGCGCGTCACCAGGAACTCGCGGTAGGGCAGGCGCGTTTCGTCGAGCGACACGGCATGCCGGACGCGGGCCGCGTTCGGCAACTGGTGGGTGTACGGCCAGTGCAGATCGCCCACCCGCAGCAGCCCGGCCGCCTTCACGGTGTCCCAGACACCGAGGTAGGCCACCGGCAGGGCGTGGTGCGAGACCTGCCGCGGACCGTTCTGCTTCACCTCCGCCCACAGCGGTTCGTCCTCCGTGCGCCGGCAGAACGCGTGCGAGAACCGCGCGACTTCCTGCTCGCTGCGGTCGATGTCCTGGTTGAAGGCGTACTTCGACACGGCGTACGGCACCAGGTTCTCCGAGCCCGGCCGCATGAGGCCGGGCTTGTTGAGCATCCCGACGAGCGCCCGCGCGGTGTAGGCGCCACGGCTGAAGCCGAACACGTACACCGAGTCGCCCGGTTGCCAGCACCGCATGAGGTACGTGTACGCCTCGGCGAGATTGGTCCGCAGCCCACTGCCGAACGCGAGGCCGCACAGACGGGACAGCGGGCGGCCGACCGGTCCGTGGCTGGTGGCCGAGGACATCGTCCCGACACCGGGGTCGTAGTAGACGAGCTGGCGTGCCGGATCGTCCGCGTCCAGCATCTCCATCAACCTGACCACGTTGGTGGGGTGGTTGGCGCCCACCTGATTGCCCGTCCCGTCGAGGCAGACGACGATCGTGCGCGGCATCCCCGTCCCCCTCCTACCCGGAGGCACGGCGGCCGTCCGGTGCCGCGCCGGCGGACGGCGGGCCGGCGGCGGTGTGCCGTCCGGGGGCGATCTGCCGGGCGAAGGCCTGCATGGCGACCGTGCTGTTCGCCGGCAGCACCGCCATCAGCCCGCGGTCCTGCGCCTCCGCGATGGTCGGGGCGGCGGCGCTGCCCTCCGGGACGAAGGCCAGGCGGACGTGCCCGTCGCCGGAGCCGCGGCGGTCCACCGGGGTGACGGCGCCGTGCGTGCCGTCGGGAAGGGTCACCCACAGCTCGAAGTCGTCGTACCGGACGAAGTCCGCGCCCTTCACCGGCCAGGGATAGTGGTGTTCGCCGGGCACCTTGGGGAGGATCCCCTGGTGGTTTCCGCGGCTCAGCGGCACACACGCGTTGAACAGGGAGTCGGTCCAGGCCTCGACCCCGTCGGCGTCCCTGATCGGCGTGCGCAGCAGGTCCTCGGCGCGCTCGTACCCCAGTTCGGCCAGGGCGGGCACGGTGAGCGGGAAGGCGTCCACCAACTCGGCGGCCTCCTGCCGGAGCCGGTCGACCTTCGCGGGGTCGGCGCAGAACTGCATGCTCCACTCGATGCCGACCCGGGCGCGGTACATCAGCCAGCGGTCGGGTCCCTTGACCCACAGGCTGCCGCCGTGGTGCATCTCCCAGTGCTCGGAACCGTTGGGTCCCGGCCCCGGGTCGACGGGTCTTGGCCCGTAGGGCAGATCGGAGTCGTCCATCTTGCGGAGGATCTCCTGTGCCGTCCGCTTGGCAGCCTTGAACTGCGCGGATTCGAACCGTTTCGGATGCTTGACCAGGCGGATCTTCCACGGATGGTTCTCCGATTCGATGCCGCCGGGCTGCGGTTCGGGGTGCGCCATGGCAGACCTCCTCGGCCCGGCCCCACGGTGCGGCCACCGGCTCACGCGGCGAGGCCCCCCTCGCGCCGGTGTCACCGCGCGGGGCACAGTCCCCTGTCTCCATCGTGCGCCTCGAACCGGCCGGCCGCGAGCCGAGCGGAGACACCGTCAGATCGCGGCCGGGGGGGGGGGGGGGGGGGGGGGGGGGGGGGGGGGGGGGGGGGGCGGGGGGGGGGGGGGGGGGGGGGGGGGGGGGGGGGGGGGGGGGGGGGGGGGGGGGGGGGGGGGGGGGGGGGGGGGGAGAGGGGAGGGAGGGA